>JAUTWX010000161.1 GCA_030838385.1 Acidobacteriaceae bacterium | reverse complement strand
AGCTTACCGACGATAGCCAGTTTCGCTGGCTGGGCCCGGAGAAGGGCGTGACTCACATGGCGGCTGCCGCTGTCATCAATGCAGTGTGGGATCTGTATGCGCGGCAGCAGAATAAGCCACTGTGGCGGTTGCTTGCCGACATGTCGTCTCGCGAGGTTGTGAGGCTCATAGACTTCCGCTATATCGATGACGCGATCGCCGAAGACGAGGCGCTGGCGTTACTCGAAGCACGGCGGACGGGCAGGGAATCGCGCATTGTGGAGCTTGAGCGGAGCGGGTATCCCGCTTACACCACATCGGTCGGATGGTTCGGCTTCTCAGATGAAAAGATTCGCTCGCTGTGCCATGAGGCACTCGCTCAAGGCTGGCGGCATTTCAAATTGAAGGTGGGCGGAGAGCCTGCGGACGATCTGCGCCGCGCTGCGCTGGTGCGCGCCGAGATCGGCTGCGATACGAAGCTGATGATGGATGCCAACCAGCGCTGGGGCGTGAAGGAGGCAATCGATCGCACGCGGGAGCTTGCCGAGTTCAACCCATGGTGGATGGAAGAGCCGACGAGTCCGGACGACATCCTGGGGCACGCCCGCATCCGCCGCGAAGCCGGGGTGCGCATCGCCACCGGCGAACACTGCCAGAACCGCGTCATGTTCAAACAACTGCTTCAGGCGGGCGCCATTGACGTGTGCCAGATCGACAGTTGCCGGCTTGCGGGGGTGAACGAGAATCTGGCTGTGCTGCTGATGGCGGCAAAATTCGGTGTGCCGGTGTGTCCGCATGCCGGCGGCGTGGGACTGTGCGAATATGTGCAGCACCTCTCATCGTTCGACTACATAGCTGTTTCAGGCTCGCTCGAAAATCGCGTGACCGAATACGTGGACCATCTGCACGAGCATTTTGTCGACCCGGTGCGCATCAGGAACGCACATTATGTGCTGCCCAGCCAGCCGGGTTACAGTGCAGAGATGTACCCGCAGACACTTGAGGATTATCGCTTTCCGGATGGAAAGGTTTGGAGAGAGTTGCAGTGAAGCTGATTACGTTTCGTCGCAAGGCGGACGCAGCCCCGGAACCGGGTCTGCTCGAGAAGGACGCGGTATATGCGTTGGCGCCTGTCGGATATGCGGACGCGGAGAGCTTTATCGCAGCAGGCGATGGAGCGCTCGAAGCGGCGCGGGCGCTGCTAGCCAAGGGCAGCACCATGCCTGTTTCCGGCGTGCAACTCTTATCGCCGCTGCTTCGTCCGCCGCGCATTTTCTGTGTTGGGCTGAACTATGTCGATCACGCGGCAGAATCGAAGATGGTGGTGCAGGCGGTGCCGACGATGTTCATGAAGCTGGCATCCGGCATCACTGGGCCGGACAGTGAGATCGTGCTTCCGGCCAACAGCACGCAGCCGGATTACGAAGCGGAGCTCGCTGTTGTCATCGGCCGGCCGGCCCGTAATGTGACGCGCGAGAACTGGCGTGAGTGCGTCTTCGGCTACACGATCTTGAACGACGTCAGCGCACGCGATGTGCAACTGGCGACTTCGCAGTGGACGCTGGGCAAAAGCTTCCCGACGTTCTGCCCGATTGGTCCGTGGGTGGTGACGGCGGACGAGGTCGCCGACCCGCATAGCCTGGACGTGCGTCTGACCATCGATGGCGAAACCCTGCAGCAGGCAAACACGCGCGACCTGATCTTCGACATTCCTGCGGTGCTGGGCTACATCTCCGCCATTGTGCCGCTGGAGCCAGGCGACATCGTCAGCACGGGCACGCCGCAGGGTGTCGGGCTGGGCCGCACGCCGCCGCGATGGATGCGTCCGGGAGAAGAGGTCGCCATTGAGATCGGCGGCATCGGCCGGCTGGTGAATCGTACGGTGGCAGCGCGTCCCGTCTAATGTGACGAGTCCCGAAGCAACCAAATAGATGATTCGCGCATGCGCATAAGTTATTAAAGCTCGCATGTTGATAGCATCTATTTCCTACCAGGGGCGTGCTTGTTGTATCGAGATAGCCGATTGGATGGAAGCGGGGACGGAAAGGGATGGGAGAGATACGCCGACCTGGTGGCATTTGGTCTCGGCGTTCTGGCGTGCTGCGCCTGGATACTCTGGCTGCCGGTCTTTCCATCGGAGGATGGACCCGTCCATGTGTACTACGCCACTGTTATGGCGAAGTTATTGAGCGGCTCTCATGGCCCACTCGCTGAGGCTTTCCGCATCCGCCATCTGCTTCCGCCCTACAGCCTCTACTACTACCTACTGATCTTGCTGCTGCAGTTCTTTCCGGCGGTGCTGGTCGAGCAGATCATCGTGTGCATCACGGTCGTGATCATGGCAGCCGGTTTTCGCCACGTGTGTATTGCGGCGGGTCGCAATGGCCGGTGGACAGCATTTCTTGTACTTCCGTTGCTGCTGAACTGGCCGCTGTTTATGGGATTTGAGAACTATTGCCTCTCCATCGGGCTATGCTTCTGGGCCGTTGGCACCTGGTTTGGACGACACAGGTATCGGCGGGCGGCATTTCTTTTTCTGGTCATTCTTGTCGTGCTGACTCACCCGGTTCCGCTATTGCCGCTCGCGGCGGTCTGCGGCATTGATCTGGCGGGGCGATGGATTCTGCGGCCTGTTGGTAACGACGAGCGCGCGAAAGCTGCAGCGATCTGGTGGCGGGATCTGGTGACGCTTGGCGGTGCGTGCGCCTGCATGAGCTACGTGCTGCTCTTTACGCAAACAAACAAGGTTCGCGAGAATCTGCTGGTTCACGTCCATCCCATGATGTCGGTAATGAAGTACTCGACGTTATACGGGCTGGGCTTGTTCGCGCGTGCTTCCGCAGCCACCCTGGTCTACACCGCGCTTCTGTTCGCCGTGCTGTTGCTGAGCCTTATTGTTACGGCGCGCAGCTTTCTGCATCGCGAAGGTCCTCTGCGGTGGCGTCCTGCGGATGCGCTGCTTCTCGCTACGCTGGCACTGATCGTTGTGCTGCCGTTCTTGCCGGACACGATGAATGGCGGCTTCTACTTCAACAACCGATTTCTCATTCTGGTCTGGTGCGGCGCGGTTGCTGCGTCGTCCGGGGGCGCCGCATTTGTGCCGCGGCTCCGGATGCTGTTTGTGATCCTGGGCTGTGCGGCGCTTGGCTACACACTGGTCCTCGCGCAGGTGCGCATCGCGCCGGAGGCGCGCCGGGCCGCTGAGGCAGAGCGGGCGCCGATTGTTCGGATGGGCGAGAAGACAATCCTGCTGCCGGCAAGCGATTATGAGGCGGATCCCACACTGCGCTTTCGCCCGTTGGAGTGGTCGGCCGTGCGCTACTTCCGGCGTGCGGGAGACGTGATGCTGGACGCCCCGTTCCTCGATATGGCTACGATGCCGATCGACTCACGGGGCCCGCAACTGGATGGCACGGTCGTCCCCGGCGCGACCAACGATCTGAAGGACCTTCTCGACCGCTCCAGGCGAGACCCGCAATGGGCGAAGGTGCTGTTTCGAAAGGCAGACCTGGTCGTCTTCGGGGATTCTTTTCACATGTCGACGGCTGCTGAGGTGGAGCAGATGTTGCAGAGGGATGGCAGGCCGCGGATGAAATGCGTGCAGCGGGATTGGCTGTACTTCTGCAGGACGAAGGATTCCCAGCCCTGACCTCTACTTCGCCGGTGGGAACGGCTCTACCTTCATGGAACCGTCGCGCTGCTTCAGGAGCACCTGGACTTTGCCCTCGGCGGCATCCAACTCCTCTTTGCAGACAGACGAAAGATGAATCCCTTCCTCAAAGAGCTTGATCGAGTCTTCGAGCGGGAGGTCGCCCTTCTCGAGCTGGTTGACGATGGTTTCGAGCTGCTTGAGCGAATCTTCGAACTTGGGCATGGTCTGTGCGTTTGCGAGCCTTTGGCTGAGGCTCGCAACAGTCTCTAGTGTAAGCCCTCTCCGGGCGACACGGTGAAGAAGTGGTCGATGAGATAGTCGCGAAGTTCGATGTTAAAGCGGCGCGTATTCTCGGTCGCATCACCGGCATCGGTGTTGTACACCGCGAGATAGCCGCGATGCGTGGCGGGGTCGATGTCGATCTGGCTGCGGAAGCCGTTCTGCCATCCCGGATGGCCAATCAGGCGCACGCCGCGATCGGTGTGGATGAAGAAGCTCGTTGCCACGTCATCCTTCGCACCTGGCCGTGAGGGGAAATCGTCGTCCGGCGGGACGGGCAGGATGGGCCGCCACATCTCTTCGAGCGAGCTGCGCTTGAGGATGCGATCGTACTCCGCCTGATGTGCGGGATCGCCCAGCAGAAAGCGCAGGTAGCGCACCATGTCCGGCAGCGGTGCGTTCAGGCCGCCATTCGCACGCGTGATGCCGGTATCGAAATCGAACGGATCTTCGGTCAGCTTGCCATCCTTGCGATCCCAGCTATGCGAGCGATAGGGAAGCAAGGTCGCCGGACTGCGGTCGTAGTAGCTGTGCGTCATGCCCAGCGGCCCGAGGACGTTCTTCAGCATGTAGACCTCGAAGTTGTCACCGGAGAGCCTGGCGATGATCTCGCCGAGGAATACGACTGCGAGGTTGGAGTAGCGGTAACGCGAGCCTGGCGGGAAATCAACGCTGGTGTACGGCAGCATGGCGACGATCTGCGACCACTGCGTGGGCTCGTAAGGCTCCCACGGACCCACGTGCCACGGCCACGTTGCGTCGCGAAAGCCGTTCGAATGCGACATGGCCTCGCGAATCGTGATAGCAGAGACGGGACCATAAGGATCGTGGACGTCGTTGAGTTCGGGGATGTACTTCACCAGTGGATCATCGAGCGAGAGCAGTCCGCGGTCGCGCAACTGCATGATGGCGATGCCGGTAAATGTTTTGGTGACGGAGGCCCAGTGATAGGTTGTCTGCTCGTCGACCGGTTGCTGCGGTGTGAGGCTTTGTTGACCGTATGGCTCGTTCAGCACCACGCGGCCGTTATCGACGAGCACCAGCGTACTGCCCACGATGCCGTTCTTTTCCAGGCCCGCGCGATAGAAGGCGCGAATGGTTGCAAGATCCGTCGTGGAAGGCGCCGTGCTGGTAGCGGCGACGGATGACTGCTGGGCATTGGTGATGCGCACTGCAGGAAACAATAGGAACATACCGGCCAGCAGTGGCGCGATGCGCATCGGCAAACCTCAGTCAACAGGAGTAGCGGCATTCTAGAGTATTTTCACTGTTGCTGTGTCCGCGCCAGATTCCGCGAGGTGTGGCTTTTCTTGACGGGAAAAGCCACGCGAACAGCGGCGCTCAGGCATATATCGACAGTGAAAATGCTCTCTCCTGGCTTTATCCGCGCGCCATCCTCGTGCCACGAGTCGCCGACTATTCCTATAGAGCAGCGGTCGTCATGGGCAACACCTGGCGAACAACTTCGATCGCGAGCGCATAGCGTCCGAAGGGCGCGCTCACCTGCACACCCTGCACCATCGGGCGTGCGGCACTCAGCATCTCCTGTGCGATGCGAATGCCTTCGGCACGCGCGGCCTCCGGTGTATCGACCGCGGCCATGCGAGCCATGATCTCGTCCGGCATGGAGACGCGCAGATCGTTCTTCATGAACTCGGCGTTGCGCAGGCTGGTAAGCGGCCAGATGCCGGCGATCACTGGAATCCGGAAGCCCTCAACCCGTTTCAGAAAAATCTCCAGCAGCCGCAGATCGAAGACGGGTTGCGTGATGGCGTACTCGCCTCCGGCCTCCACCTTGTAGGCGAAGCGGCGGATTTCGTTCTCGATATCCGGTACGCCAGGGTTTGCCGCGACGCCGAGGGTAAAGCCGGTGGAAGCGCCGATGGGATTGCCGCCGATATCGAGGCCGTGGTTCAGGCGATTCACGACATTGACCAGCCCGATTGCGTCGACGTCAAAGACCGCGGTTGCGTCCGGATAGTTGCCGAGCTTGGGCGGATCCCCGGTGAGGCAAAGAATATTGCGCAGGCCGAGCGACGAGGCGCCGAGCAGGTCGGACTGGATGGAGAGCAGGTTGCGGTCGCGGCAGGTGTAGTGCAGCACCGTCTCGACGCCGGTCTGCTGCTGGATCTGCAGGCACAAGCTCTGCGCGCTCATGCGTGCGGAGGCGCGGGGCGAGTCGGGAATGTTGATGGCGTGGATGCCGGTGCCGGCCAGCATGCGCGCCCCGTCGATCTCCTTGCTGCAGTCGATGCCGCGCGGCGGCACGATCTCCACCAGCGTGATGAATTCGCCGGAAGCGACCAGGCTGCCAATCTTCGAGCGCTCGCCCAGCGGCGCGGGTGGCGTTTCCGTCACAATGGGCGCACTGGAGTGACGCGGCGTGTAGGTCTGCTGCGCATCCATAGCGCGGATGGCAGATTTCATGGCGCGGATGTGATTGGGCGTGGTGCCGCAACAGCCGCCGATGAACTGCACGCCGGCACGCACAAATTTGCGCGCGAAGCTGGCCATGTACTCCGGCGAGCAGAGATAGATATTTCGCCCGTCCACGTTGCGCGGCATACCCGCATTCGGCATCGCGACCAAGGGAAGTTCGGTGGCGCCGCGCATGCGCTCGATTGCGGTGAGCACGGTCGCTGGACCGGTAGAGCAGTTGCAGCCGATCGCGTCTGCGCCCGCGGCTGCAAGGCGCGCCGCGGCCACCTCTGCCGGTGTGCCATCCAGACAGTTCGCATCTTCGTCCACGGTCACCATCGCTAACAGTGGAACGTCGGGAGCGACCTGCTTGGCCGCGTAGATGGCCTGCTCGGCCTCGTTGATGGCCGGCATGGTCTCCACGATCAGCATGTCCACTCCGACGCCAGGGCCACCCGCGATGAGTCCCTCGACCTGATCCGCAAAGGCGGCACGCGCCTCTTCCAGCGCGATCTTTCCCAGCGGTTCGAGGTGAATGCCGAGCGGGCCAACCGAGCCGGCTACGAAGGCGCTTCCGGCTTGCTTGTCGGCGAGTTGAGTCACGGCTTCCCGGGCCAGCCGCGCGCCTGCCTGATTGATGGCGCGAGCCTGGTCCTGCAGCCCGAAGCGATGCAGCCGGAAGCTGTTTGCCCCGAAGGTGTTGGTTTCGATGATCTCGGCGCCAGCCTGCAGATACTCTTCGTGGACGGAACGGACAAGCTCCGGCTGCGTCAGGTTCAACTCATCGAAGCACTTGTTGAGGAAGACCCCTCGGCCATACAGGGCAGTGCCCATGGCTCCGTCACACAGGACCGTTCGATTGGCGAACAATGACAGCAGGCGCGACATCTTGTCATGCTAGACGAGAGCAGGCAACATCACCAAACCCTTTGCTATACTTCAGCTTGCCGAACGCACACTGTTGTTGTGAAGGTTGAGGTCCGAAGCATTTTGAAGAAGAGAAGTCGCCTGTCCCTGGCCGTTGCTGCGTTCGTCGCTGTCGCGGTTTCGTTCATCCTCCTCGGCTGCGGAAAGAACTTCTACTTTGC
>JAUTWX010000157.1 GCA_030838385.1 Acidobacteriaceae bacterium | reverse complement strand
GCGATGACGCAGGCGAAGGACTTTGCAGGACGTCTGGATCTCTACAACGGCGAGGTGCAGGAGCAAGGCGATGGGATGCATGTGGCGGTCTATGTGCAGCCCGGCACGGATACGCTGGTCATCGATGTGGCGGGAGCGAATGCGGAGGTGCAGCAGACGGCAAAGCTTATGCTCTGGGCGCCGCGTGTACCGCAGGCGCTCACACAGGGAACGGTCGGTCTGCTGTCGCAGGCGTGGGTGGATGACCAGGAGCCCGAGTCGTCGGGGCGGCACTTCGGCTCGCTGTCGGCAATCACCGCGTTAGGGAGAGACGTCTCCGTCCGGGTAGCGGATCCGCTTACTGTGGTCGTTGCCTTCCGGCCCTACGCCGACGGCCACTTCCGCATCCTCGTCGGCGCGCCTCACTTCGATGGCGGACAGGATGCGTTTGCAACGGCGCAACGCGCGCTTGTGGTGGCAGCGACGGATGTGCATCGCGCCTGGTGGCACAGTTACTGGAGCCATGCGGGACTTATGAAGATAGATTCCGCAGATGGCTCTGGCGAGTATATGGAGAATTTGCGCGCCATCTATCTCTTTGTCGCTGCGGCGGAGAAGGGAGTGGAGTATCCAGGGTCGCAGGCAGGAGTTGCCGACATGCTGTCTTCGGCGCGGGATGTGCATCGCTGGGCGCCGTCGGCCTTCTGGCACTGGAATCTGCGGATGATGGTGGCGGCGAATCTGGGTGCCGGAGTCGAAGACCTGAATGCTCCCTACTTCAATCTCTACCTTGAAACTCTTCCAGCGATCGAACGCTGGACCAAAACCTACATGAAGGGAAGACCGGGAGCCTGCGTGCCGGAGACGATGCGCTTCAACGGCAAGGGCATCGAGTACGAGTCGAGTTGGAAGCCTATCAGCATCGGACGTGACTGCGATGCGGACTTCAATCCTTACTACAATTCGCGGACACTCTCGACTGGCGCTGAGATTTCGCTCTGGATTTGGCGGCAGTATCTGGCGACGGGTGACCGTCGCTTCCTGGCGGAGAATTACCCCGTCATGGCTTCGTCGGCGCGTTTTCTTCTTGCCTACCAGAAGCCAGGTGACGACGGTCTGTTGCATACGAGCCCGTCCAACTCGCATGAGACCCAGTGGGATGTAACCGACCCGACCACCGACATCGCTGCCGCGAGGGCGCTCTATCCTGTGGTAATTCAGTCGGCCAAGCTGCTGGGGAGAGATTCCGATCTCGTGCCTCAGCTTGAAGCAGCATTGCCGAAGATCCCGCCGTTTCCTCGCATGTCGGAGAAAGGGGGGCGCACCCTGATCTCTGTCCCGGCAGATGCGGACGGTCATGACGTGATCGCAGAGTCGTATCTTCCCGGCGCGACCATTCATAACGCCGAAAATATCGGGCTCGAACCGGTGTGGCCCTACGATCTGATCGGAGACGATTCTCCGATGTTCGAACTGGCCAAGCGGACCTACGAGCATCGACCGTATGTGGGCGTTGCGGACTGGAGCTTCGATCCAGTACAGGCGGCGCGGCTTGGGCTGGGCGACGAGGTTCGGTCCATGCTACTCAAGGTGACCGAGAGTTCACAGCACTCCATCAACGGCTTAGCTAACTGGGACAAGCAGTATGGGGAGTTCTACGTTGAGCAGGTAGGCGTCGTCGCGGATGCGCTGCAGGAGGCGCTGGTGCAGGACTACGACGGATCGATTCGGCTTGCGCCGGCGACGCCCCGCGGCTGGAGCTTCGACGGAAGCGTCTATGTGCGTGGAAAGACCCGCGTCGATCTACAGGTGCGAGACGGGCGCGTCACGACTGTTGTCATCGAGGCCGGCACGACGCAGTCTTTCCGGATTCGGAATCCGTGGCCGGGCGAGATCGTCGATGTGATCTCAGGGCGGACGAGAGCGAAGATCGTGAGCGGTGCGACCAATTCAGTCATCACCTTTCGCGGTTTAGCGGGCACGCGCTATCGGTTGGAACGGCATGAAGCCCCCGATGCAGATGCGAGCATTGCGCCCGTAACCGGAAAACAGGCGGTGACAGCGAAGAGACTTGGGAAGGTCCAGATTGGTCTCTTCGCTTTAAACCTGCCCTCCAGAGTTGATGTTAGCGGGCAGGATGTTCGTGCATCGGTGGTCACACTGGGCGCCTCGATTACGCTAGGGGCGGGGAGCACGCACGGCGAAAATCGCAGCTGGCCGTCGGTTCTCGCCGTGAGGCTCGCCGATGAGGGCTTGAATATCGCTGTGCTCAACCAGGGGATCAGCGGAAATCGCTTGCTGGCAGACGGCGCAGGCCCAAGCGCGCTCTCCCGATTTGACCGCGATGTGCTCGCACAGCCCGGCGTTCGCTGGGTGATCTTCTCCGACGATCCGATCAATGACCTGGGCTCGACGCATCCGCCGCCGACCGCCGACGCGTTAATTGCCGCTATGGAACGGCTTATCGCTCGAGCCCATGAGAAAAACATTCAGTTCTTCTGTTCTACGCTGACCCCGTACGAGGGGGCCAATTACTGGACTCCCTCCGGAGAAGCCGTGCGCGAACAGGTGAACGCCTTTTTACGCAGCGGGAAAAACGGTTGCGACGCGGTAATCGATCAAGATACCGCGACACACGACCCCGTTCATCCAACTCGCTATCTCCCGCTGTATGACAGCGGCGATCATCTCCATCCCAATGATGCGGGGCATCGTGCCATTGCGAACGATATTGACCTTCGTGTATTCCGGCAGCGGACAGAATGAGAGATAACCACACTACAGCCGCGGCGGACGATTGTGCCTACTGATTTGACGAAGTTGCTTTAATGCCGCAACACTCAGGCGTATATGAGAGGTGTAGCTTTGATTGGTGAAAACAACACTCGTTTTGGCGCCTCCGCCACCTGAAAGCAGGGCAGGGGAGCCCCATCCCGATCGAACCTTTCCATTCAGTATTGTTCGCCTCAGTTCCCTTGCAATCCCTCCTCCAGATACTTCCGAATTCGTCTGTTGCCCCAATCGCCAGCCGACGAATAGACGTATTGGGTTGTCACGTATTCGACTATCTCCTCCTCGGCTACCGGATATTCCTCCCGGGATTCCTCATTGTCTGCATCCCAATCCTCCCCGGCGGGCGTCTGCAGCCAGATCGCTTCACGTTCGTGGAGGAGGAGTTGGGGTCCGAGTAGCAATTGGACGGAAAACCGAGGTAAGCCACGGTGATTACGGCAACCCGCACGGATTCAGTCTCGTTATAGTGAGGATCGGGCGACCCATACCGCTAATCAGGATCGTCCACCGGGTTGCGCAGCGGGCGCAGTTCTCCCTTCACCACTGCCTCCGGCATCGAGAACGAGTGGCGCCCCTGCGTGTTGATGTGCTCATGGATCAGGGGTGAG
>JAUTWX010000151.1 GCA_030838385.1 Acidobacteriaceae bacterium | reverse complement strand
TGCGGTCGACTGCGGCCACGGAACGGATTTCATGCTGACGGAGAAAGGCGTCGATCTCCTTTGCGATGGTGTGGTCGTAGCGGATGTCACCGTCCTGGGAAAACCAGCGCTCGAGGTGATCGGGTTGTCCTCGTTCGTCGGGACTTATCGACACGGCGATCTTGGTAGCTAATGCCGCGGTTGGACCGTAGAGGGCGAAGGTGGCGACAGGATAACCCTTGAACCCACGCTTGGCTTTCTTGGCTATCCAGGATGGTGGGCGCTTGATTTTCCTCATCTGTTAATGGAATACGCTAGCCTGACGTTACGTCAAGGGTGTCCATGGCTGTGCCGGTGGGCGCCACGCTGGCCAAACTCGACGCGACCACTTCCCTGACAACGGTCCTCTCCCTTTCGACCACCCTCTCCTTTGTCATCCCGAAGCGAAGCCGAGGGATCTGCAGTTTCTTTCGGTTTCCCAACACTGTATAGGCAAAACCGCGAAGTGGTTCTTCTCATGAGTACCAGTTTTCCTCATGGCGATGAAGTAAAGTGGAGGGGAAGATGGCTGGAAACGATCAGAGGCGTGGCCGCTTCTCCTCGCCGCCAAAGACGGTGGAGTCGAAGGCGAATCCATCGAGTCCGTCCGAAAACTCTCCGTTCGAAAGCGGCGTCGGCCAGGTACGCGGGTTGCTCGCTGGGAACCACTCAAAAGCTGCGGTCGAGATCGCTAAGGACCTGCACAAGCGACACATGACGTCAAACTCGGAAAGGCTGCTGGTGGAGGCCTACCAGGCCCGCATCCGCGACCTGTTAAAACAGGGAATGTCGATTGAGGCCAAATCCTTACTCGACCTGGTCGGCTCACGATTCCCTTCTGCACGTCAGCAACTACAAGAAATTGAGTGGGACGTGCGGGCGCGCACCACCGACCTGGCGGAACTGGTCGCTCCTCTGCACGATCCCAACCTGAGTGTGCAGGTTAGAGAGAGGATCGAGAGCGTCATTCGGCAACGGGTCGATGACATTCCCGCTCTCGCACAGGTGTCTTCCCTTCCCCCAACTCATCCGCTTCGGGAAGCAGCCAAGGCGGTAAGCGAAGCGTTTCAGGCCGTTACCAGCGGTGTGGTGGAGGACGACATACTCCGCCTGCCACAGGTTTCGCGCCGCAGCCCTCTGGCTTCCTGGAAAGCCTTGATCCAGGCAATTGCGAGTTTTTACCGTGGCGAGGAGGACACCAGCCGAAAGTGGCTGGAGGCGATCGCCGCGGATTCAGTGCCCGCGCGTTTGATCCTGCCCATGGAGGCGATGCTGGGCCAGGCTCGCGGGGCGGTCACAAGTCCAGCGGCCATCCAACTGATACGTTCCGTCGGATCCGGCGCGCGGATCATGAAAGCCGCGCTCGCATCTGTCGAAGAAGCGATGCGCTCGACTGACCGGAAGTTCGTCCTCGACCGGGCGCGAGAAGTGCTCGCCACGTGTCGCCAATGGCATCCTGAATTGGTGGAGAGACTGCGGCAACACATACTGATCCGCTTGATGCTGCTGGGATTCCATGCGGATCAGGTCCATGCCGCACTCGGCAGACCGAGAGAAGATGCTTACTGGCGACGGCTGCTGGCGCGCGGACTCGAGGAGATGGACGCCGCGGGCGAAGCGAGGTTCCGGAGTGTTCAATGCTGGGAGTATTTCCGCGACCAGGCCATACGGGAAAGATGGTTTGCGGTGAATAGTCTGGAAGACGGATTGCTCTCGATGCGCATGGCCCGGATCGTCAGCCGCTTGCCCTGGGACTTGGTCGAAGATTTGCTCGAAGACGAACCCGCGGAGTCCGGCCGGCCGGGACGGGACGGCACGCTGCCAACTCATGCGTTGCTCGATGCGGGTAATTTGTTCGCCCGGGCCTGCCGCGCCGATCCGCACCCGGAGGTCTTTGCGGAGTGGCTGGCGTGGGCAAAGCGGGAGGACCATGACCCCGACGAGGTCGCCGAGTTGTGGCGAAGGACGCGGGAGCAGGATGTCGCTCCCCTGCTTTGGCTGGTGGAGTCGGCCGAACGCCGTGGGGCCTACCATAAGTCGCTCAAGTTCCTGGAGCAAGCAGAGCAACTCGATGGGCTGAATCCGGAGGTGCGCAAGGTGCGGATACGCCTGCTGGTGGCGGCAGTTCTGCGCCACTTCCGTCAACGTAAGCCTCACCTGGCAGCCCAGGGGATCGATCGGATTGCGGCGCTTCCAGAATCGCAGGAGCCCACGGTTGCGCCGGCGATCGCTGCCCTGCGGAGTGTCTGCTGCGCCATCGATGGCGACACCGCAGGCGCAGCCGCGCATCGGGCTGCCCTGGAGACGCAACTGGGAGAGTCCATCTTCGTCCTGCTGCAAGGAGTGGCGGATGGGGCCGGAGTAGCGTTTGCGGATGCCGGTTTGGAGGGTGCGAAAGTCACGTCTTTCGCCGAGCCCGGCGCGCTGGCCAGCCTGGCGAGAACGTGCATGGTGGGAGACGTGCTAGGGGTGGATTCGGCCCTGCCGGCGAAGTGGGAAAGCGGCTTGAGCACCGCGCTGGGCACGCCGGCGCATGGGCTCGATGCAGCGCAACTGCTGGTGATTGGAGAGGCGGCATTGCGCGGGAATTTGCTAGCCCTCGCCTATCGGGTGAGCGCCGCGGGGATGAAGAAAGGCGCGGCGGATGCTCGATTTCTTTTTCTGCGCGGCCGCGCTTTGCCATTTTGGGAGTCCGAACGGTCCCACTCTTGCCTGCGCGCCGCCCTGGAGTTGGCGCGGCGCGATCGGGAAATGGAGTTGGCGGGAAGAGTTCTCGACCATCTGCGTGATTTCGAGAACGATGAGTACTCCATGCAAGCGGACCTGCTCAAGAAGATCGTGGAAGAGGAGAGAGCGAGCGACTCGTACCCGGAACAGCGCAAGGCTCAGGAGAGGAACCCGTCTCAGTCCCGTCGCGGGCGGCGGCACCGGTTCGATGCGGATGAGGAGACTGAGGACATCGATGAGTTGGCATCGATTCTTTTGAACGCGCCGCCGGAGATTCGCGAGCAGGTGTTCGCGGCAATGAGACGCGGTGAAAGCACGGCTGACATTTTGCTTCGCCTGGTTAGGGAACACGCTCTTCCCACTACCGCGGGCGGAGCGCGGAAGGAGAGGCCGCCGAAGTTGCCGCCGCCAGGCCAAGGGAGCCTCTTTTAGACGATGAACAAGCCAATCGAAGAGCCGGCGCCAGATCCGTTGGTTGTGCTGGGAGTGCGCGCCGATGCCGGCGATGAGGAGGTACGCTCCGCCTATTTGCGCAAGGTGAAGGAGTTCCCGCCAGACCGCAGTCCCAATGAGTTTGAGCGAGTGCGGGATGCCTATGAAATGCTGCGCGACCGGCGCCGGCGCGTGCGGCACTTCCTGTTCTCCATCGATCCGGAGGCGCCATTGGAGTCGCTGCTGGGAGGCGCCGGCAGCGAAGCGAAGTTTGCCGGACCGGAGCCTTGGCTGGCCGCGTTGAAGGGCAAATGACGTCTACGGAAGAGGGGGCAAAGGCCGAGGCGCGGGCAAGGATGCTGCGCCATTTTGAGGGATGGCTGGACAGCGTGCTGACCGAGGAGCCGCCGCCCGAGGGCTTGACCGCCGATTTGCTTGCCGCGCTCAAGGACGGTGAGGCTTTGCCGGCCAGGGAAGGACGGACCGACCTTTATTCCCTGTGGTCGGCGATGACCGGGTTGACGCAAGAGGTGAAGATACAGAGCAGGACTTTTCGCCAGTTGTACGACACGCTGGCGACGAGGCGGGAAGCTACCGCGGGCGATGCAGTTGCCGGGCCGGAGAAGGGTCAGTTGGACCTGCTGCTCGATCTGCACGACCGTCTTCAGCGCGGTCTGGATACAGCCCGGGAGGCGGCCGTGCGGCTTGTCGTGGCGCCGCGAAGATCCCTATTGTACCGGTGGCTGGGTGGGGACCGGAGCGAATTCCGCCAGATGCAGGACACCTTGCAAGCGCTCGACCGGGGCTATGCACTCACCTTGCACCGGCTCGATCAGGCACTGGAGGACTTGCGTTTATACCCTATTCGCTGCATGGGCGAAATGTTCGACCCACACCGCATGACCGCAGTGGAATTGGAAGAGACTAACGATGTGCCCGAGGGAACGGTGGTGGGTATATACAGCGACGGTTACGAATGGAATGGACAGATGTACAGGGCAGCCCAGGTGAAAGTGGCGCGAGCCATCAAGAAGACAACGATAGGGGATTTGCGATGAGCGATCTGATCAGTGATACGACCAGGGACACGACCAGTGATCCAATTCTGGGCATCGATCTGGGTACAACCAATTCAGAGGTGACGGCAATCGTGGAGGGCCGGGTACAGGTGCTCAGCTCCGGACGGAGTAATATGCTGCCTTCGGTGGTCGGGCTTTCGCCTTCCGGTGAACTGCTGGTGGGCGAAGCGGCTCGCAATCAACTGGTCCTCTATCCCGAACGCACCGTGCGCAGCATCAAGCGGAAGATGGGAGGCGCAGAGACGGTCAGGCTGGGGGAGCGCGTGTTCAGCCCGGCGGAGATTTCGGCTCTGATACTGAAGGAGCTGGCGCAGTGGGCGGCGCGCAGCCTCGGGCGGCCGATACACAAAGCGGTCATCACAGTGCCGGCGTACTTTTCCGATGCGCAGCGCCAGGCTACGCGGGAGGCGGCTGAGCTGGCGGGACTGGAAGCGGTTCGCATCCTCAACGAGCCGACAGCGGCGAGCTTGGCCTACGGCGCGGGCGTGGCACAGAGCGCCCTGGTTTACGATCTGGGCGGCGGTACGTTTGATGTCTCCATCGTGGCGCTGGAGGATGAGGTCACCGAGGTGTTGGCCAGCCACGGCGACAACCGCCTCGGCGGGGACGACTTCAACGATCTGCTGGCCGAGCATCTGGCGTCATCGTTTCAGAGGACGCACGGCATCGACCTTCGCCACGGCCACCCGGTCGCCGAGGCACGTCTGTGGTGGGCGGCGGAAGAGACCAAGAAGCGGTTAAGCGCCGAGCCCGAGGTCACGGTGCGGGAAGAGGCGCTGGTATCGAGGGACGGAGTCCCGTTGCACCTGGAACTGGAGGTGACGCGGGAGGAATACGAAGCGATGATCCGCCCGCTGGTGGAGAGAACTCTGGAAAGTGTCTCCAAGGCCATGCACGATGCGGGCAAGACGGCGCGAGACCTGGACACCATTCTGTTGGTTGGCGGGTCGACGCGGACCCCGTTGGTGTCGCGGCTTCTGTATGAGCGCACGGGCATTCAGCCGCGCGAAGAGATCCAGCCCGACCTTTGCGTCGCCTTGGGAGCTGGGGTGCTGGCTTCGCGGCTGGCCGGCCACAACGTGGAGCGAGTGCTGGTGGATGTTTCTCCGTATTCGTTTGGTGTTTCGTATCTTGGCGAACGTGGGGGCGCGCCCTATGACTATTGCTATAAGCCGATCATCCGCCGAAACAGTGCGCTGCCATTGACGCGAACGGAACGGTTCTATACCGGCGTTCCTTTTCAAGACACGGTCCATGTGCGTGTTTTCGAGGGCGAAGATGAAGACGCGCTCAGGAACATTCTTATCGGCGACTTCAAAGTCGAGGATCTAAAGCAGATGCCGGAACCACACGAGGTGCTGTGCCGCATGAGCCTCGATTTAGATGGAATTCTGCATGTTACGGCGATTGAAAAGTGCACCGGGAAGTCCAAGCAGGTCACGATTGCGCGTGCGCTTGAGGGTAAGAGCGAAGCTGAGATGGCCGAGGCGCGTATGCGACTGGAGGCGCTGTACAGGACGCATCGCGAGGAGGATGAGCTTGGCTACGAATTCGATCCACAGTTGGCTGATTCCATCGAGGTGCAGGGGGGTGCGGAGATTGAGGTCCAAGGCGGCGCCGCGCCCTTTCTGCTAGAGGCGCACTCCAAAGCCGATGGAGTTCTTGAAGGGCGGCGATTGCTGGAGCGCTCGCGACAGTTGATCGAGCAAATGCATGAGGAGGATCGCGAAGAAGCGA
>JAUTWX010000134.1 GCA_030838385.1 Acidobacteriaceae bacterium | reverse complement strand
TCGCCGGCGGCTATGCCGCATGCTTTGAGAATGCGCTCTTGCGCGTGAGCCGCGAGGCTCGCCACAAATTCGCCGATGGCGACGTTGAAGTTGTCGCCGAGATCGGCCTGAGCCGCAACGACTCGGGTGCGTTCGTGCTGTCCGCCGCGCTCGCCGTGACCATCGCCGGCGTTGACCAGACCGTGAATAGGCGCGCAACACAGCAGGCAATACAACTCTTAATCAGCCGGTACCAGTTCCCATAAAGGAAGTGATTCTGAATAGGATTAAGACTCAATTCTCTCGTGAAAGCTGTCGACAATCCTCCTTCGTCATTGAGTGCATGAACTCTTCAGCACGCGGAGTATGCCTTACAGTTCTGACCTCCGAACGCAATCATCGAGTAGGGCGTACGCAGCACTTTCATCTTGACAACCAGATTTCAACAGGCGTATCAACGCATTCAGGTTTTTGGGCCGACCATTTCCGGCTGTTCTCAAGCTGCGGCGCACGCCCTCGAGACTGAACGATAAGTACCAGAACCTTCCCCCCGCATCTGGTCTCACACTCCTTCCCTTGTGCGCCTCATCGAGGTGCCCCATGACCACCAGCATGTGCTCGTGGCTCAGTGAAGTCTTAGCATGTTCGCTTCTGCTCTGCATACCACCCGCCGTGCTAGCTCAGGCCAATGTGCAGGGACAGTGGACAACCTTGTCCAACACCATGCCGATCAATCCCGTCCATGCGGCGCTCCTGAATAATGGCAGGTTGCTGGTGGTTGCAGGCTCAGGCAACTGCCCACCGTCACAGGCCGGGTGTCCATCGGGTCCACCCTACGGGCCCTCGAACGGTTCCGGGGCATTGTTGCTCGATCCCGTCAGCGGACAGACCATCAGCCAATTTTCTGTGTCCTGGGATATGTTCTGCAATGGCATGGTGCTGCTCGATGATGGGCGACCGCTTATCGCCGGAGGCACCATACAATACGATCCTTTCCACGGAGAGCCCCAGGCAGCAACTTTCGATCCGCTGGCGAACACGTTCAGCAATGTCCAGAACATGACGCACGGGCGATGGTATCCGACCCTGGTGACTCTGGGCGACGGCAGAGTCATGACCTTTTCCGGGCTGAACGAGACCGGCAGCACCAACCGCGCCGTCGAGTTCTACTCGGCTGGTTCGGGCTGGAGTTCGGAATACATCGCGCCCTGGAATCCGGATCTCTATCCCCGCCTGCACCTCTTGCCGAACGGCAAGGTTTTCTATTCTGGTGCGCAAACCACATCGAAGCTCTTTGACCCGTCGACAAACACCTGGAACACGAGCGTCGCAAGTACGAATTACAGTCAAACGCGCACCTACGGTACGTCTGTTCTGCTCCCGTTGAAGCCGAGCAACAATTACGATCCCAAAGTGATGATCATGGGCGGCGGGAACCCCGCTACATCCACTACGGAGATCATCGACATGAGCGCGTCAACTCCGGCATGGCAATATGGGCCCAACATGAGTCAGGCACGTATTGAGATGAACGCCGTGATCTTGCCCAATGGCAAAGTTCTCGCTGTCGGCGGCTCCCTGAATGATGAAGACACGAATACCGCCAGCCTGAATGCGGATCTGTACGACCCTGTAAGCAACACGTTTTCTTCTGCCGGAGCGAACGTTTATCCCCGCTTATATCACTCAGTGGCGCTGCTTCTTCCCGATGCCACCGTGTGGCTGGCCGGCGGCAATCCTTCACGTGGCACCTACGTGCGCCAGATGGAAATTTATAAGCCTGCGTACCTTTTCAATTCGGATGGCACATCAGCCACACGGCCCTCGATCACGAGTGCGCCAAGCGCCGTCGGGTATGGCAATACCTTCACTGTGACAACCCCGGATGCTGCGAGCATTTCCTCGGTGGTTCTCGTACGTGATGGAGCCGTGACGCACGCCTTCGGAATGGATCAGCGTGACGTGGCTCTGTCCTTCACAGCAGGGAGCGGAGCACTGACGGTCACTTCTCCCCAAAATGGCAATATCGCCCCACCGGGTTATTACATGTTGTTTATCCTGAATCAATCCGGCGTGCCTTCCGTCGCGAGCTTTGTTCGGGTGACATCAGCGACTCCAGATTTTTCGGTCGCGGCCACACCATCCTCGCAGACCGTCCCCCCGGGAAAAGGCGCGAATTATGTGGTGAGCGTGACACCATCCAATGGATTCAACGGAAACGTGAATTTTAGCGTCACCGGGCTACCCTCTGGCGCAACTGCCAGTTTCACGCCCAGCTCAGTTGCGGGTTCAGGATCCTCTACCCTGGCGATAAATACTACCGGTGCGACACCAACCGGCACCTACACCCTTACGATAACGGCAACCAGTGGGACTCTGACCAACTCCACCCAGGTGGCCCTTACCGTTGCCGATTTCTCACTTTCTGCTTCTCCCAGTAGTCAGACTGTGACGAAGAATTCGAAGGCGACATATGCCGTAACCGTTTCGGCTCTGGGGCCATTCCGCGCCACTGTGACGTTCAGCGTAAGCGGGTTGCCTGCACGCACCAGCGCGTCGTTTAGTCCCAGCAGCGTTCCAGGTTCGGGGAGTTCGACATTAACGATCTCACCCAAGGGAAAACCGACGAGCGGCACTTATGTCCTGACGGTCACCGCCACCGGCGGGGGGCTGACACATTCCACGAACGTCAATTTGCTACTGAAGTAACGGGTGAGGACGCTACCCACAATGGAGTATCACAATGATCAACTTAATGTTGCCGTTGCGCACTCTGCTTTTCCCATTGTTACTGATGACCGTCATGCAAGCAGCACCTGTGTACGCCACCACCGATCTCAGCGGCACATGGTCAGGAACCTTTAATTCGAACCATGAAGGTGTTGCTCCATTCATGGTTACTGTTGTGATTAACAAAGATTCGAGCGGACGTATCGTCGGCAATTCAACCCTAGCCTCGCAGTGCTTGAAAAACGCGCAGTTGCAGGTCACAGTCACGGGTTCTACTGTCGTCCTCGCCGGCAGGGACAAAGCAGGGGACAACATGACGGTGCGGGGTTCGCTCGACAATACGGGCACTGTCCTGAACTCTACCTACATCCTGAACGGCAGTGCTGCCGGCGGATGCGAAACGGACGACGGAACCGGAAGCCTGGCGAAGCGATAGACGGCGATCGGTATTGCCTGACTCTGTCACTCTTCGCGGGTGATCCCTACGCATGGAGGATTGCTGCAGTCGAGCGCCAGTCATGTCGCAGGACATCGTATGAATACATCGCGCAGGGGTTTTCTTCATTCATTGCGTGCCGGGGTTGCAGCAGGGCTCATCGCACACCGTCCGCTGCCAGGCGTTGCGAGAGCCGCTTTATTCGACCCTGTTGAATCCGCGCATGATGATGGCCTGATCCACTTAGACAGAAACGGCAATGCGTATGGTCCCTCCAGGAAGGTGATCGATGCCATACATTCTTCCATCGGGAGCGTGAATCGGTACCCGCTCACCGTATGCAGCTCCCTGGCCAAACGAATTGCTGCTCTGCACCGTGTGAAACCGGAACAGGTCCTCATGGGTTGCGGCTCCACAGAAATCCTCCGAATGGCAGCCTTCGCGTTCCTCGGTCGTGGCAAACAACTGATCCAGGCTTCACCGACTTTCGAAGCCATCGAGAACTACGCACACGCGGCGTCCTCGGAGGTCATATCAGTGCGCCTGACCCCGAGATTCTCCCACGATCTTGACGGCATGCAGGCACGGGTCAGTCCATCGACGACCCTTGTATACATCTGCAACCCAAACAATCCCACTGCGTCCCTCACTCCTCGGAAAGACCTAGAGGAGTTTATTAACAAGCTTCCGGCGTCCACCTTTGCCGTGATCGACGAGGCCTACCACCATTACGCGGGTCAGTACGGCTCCTTCATCGATCACCCGATCGACAACGAACGAGTCATCATCACCCGGACGTTTTCCAGCGTCTACGGCCTGGCGGGCTTGAGACTGGGCTACGCGGTGGCAGCGCCGAATGCTATTCAGAAGATGCGGGAATTCGCCACTGAGGACGATGTCAATACCGTCGTCGGTCAAGCCGCTTCCGCCGCCCTGGACGACCTCGACGGAGTGAACGAATCTGTTCGCCGCAATATGGACGACCGTCAGGAATTTTTCAATCAGGCGATGGCTCGTGCGCTTAAACCAATCGACTCGCACGCCAATTTTGTCATGATGAATACCTTTCATCCAGCGGAAGACGTGATAGAGCACCTCCGCAGAAACAATATTTTGATCGGACGAAGCTTTCCGGCCATGAGCACCTATATCCGAATCTCTCTGGGGCCGCCGGACGATATGCGGCGTTTCTGGGCGGCGTGGGACATGCTGCCTTATCCGAAACACACGATGCAACATTAAATTTCCCTGTTGGTTTCCCTTCGAGTGCGAAGACTTTGCTTCCTTGATGGGCTCGTATAAGCGCAGTTCACACCGGGATCACCCAAGCCTCATAAACGCACTTCTTGTCACTTTCCAGATTGCCTGCAGCTCTGAAGTTAGCGCCCGTTCTCAGTTGTTGTTGCAAATTGGCCGAACGCACTGATCGCCAATGGAACCCTAGCCGCATGTTCTGAGCCGGTTGGATACTCTCCTTCGCTCACCTGATCGCTCTTTGGTCATGCGCTTACAAGCGCATACCCTCAGTTCGCGCCCCAGCATGTGATTCAGACATCGCCCCACCCGCCTCCGCCTGGCGCCTCAATCCGCAGCATGCTTCCTACTGAAGCGCGGCGGCTGCACTTGCCGGGCAGCTCGATCTCTGTGTCGCTTCCGGGATCTGTGACAGCGGCGTGCCCCGCTGCTCCCTCGCCTCCGCCATACAGTCCATAAGGTCGATACTTTCTGCGGTCAGCTAGCAGCGTCACCTGCGAGTCCGCCAGCAGCTCGATCTCGCGCACCAGGCCATCGCCTCCACGATATCGGCCGGCCCCACCCGAGCCATATCGGTATCCGTAGCGCCGTACGCGAAACGGGTAGGCATACTCCAGCGCCTCCACGGGCGTGTTCAGCGAATTGGTCATGTGCGTCTGCACGCCGGAGATGCCATCGAGCGTCGGCCTCGCTCCCATACCACCCGCCGTAGTCTCGTAGTAGGTGAAAGACTCGTTGCTGCGGGGATCCACTCCGCCAATCGTCAGATTGCTCATCGTGCCCGCACTAGCCGCCGGCACGCGCGAGGGAACAGCCTGCGCCAACGCGCGAAGAAGCACATCCACAATGCGCTGCGATGTCTCCACATTCCCTCCGGCCACTGGCGCCGGGGGCCGCGCATCCACGATGCTGCCCACCCGCGTCGTCACTGTAAGCGGACGAAGAATTCCCGCCGTCGCGGGAGCATTCTCGGCCAGCAGGCAGCGCAGCATATAGAAGCAAGCGGATACGGTAATCGCGCGAACCGCATTCACACTTCCCATCACCTGCGCGCAGGAGCCGGTGAAATCAATATCAATCGACGCAGCCTCCGGATCGAGCCGAAGCTGCACAGCAATTCTGCATGCGACATCCGTCACGCCATCGTTGTCCAGCCAGTCCTCCGCACGAAACACGCCGCCCGGCATGCCCCGCAGCTCCGCGCGCACCAGCCTCTCAGAATAATCAAGCAACTCCTCCATCAGGGCCTGCAGTTTGCCCGCACCATACTTGTCCACCAGTTGAAGCACGCGCATCTCCCCCACGCGGCACGACCCGATCTGCGCATCCAAATCACCCCTGCGTTCGCTCGGAGTGCGTACATTCAGCAGAATCAAATCGAGAATCTCGCGGCAAATCGCACCTCGCCGCACGATGCGTACCGGAGGGATGCGAATCCCTTCCTGAAAAATTTCGGTCGCTGGTCCCATCGATCCTGCAAATGCCCCGCCGACATCCGCATGGTGCGCGCGATTCGCGACATAGAATGCAGGCTGGCCGCTCCCATCAGCAAACACAGGCAACACCATAGTGATGTCCGGCAGGTGCGTTCCACCGGCATACGGATCGTTCAGGATGGCGATATCGCCAGGTTCAAATCCGATTGCATCGACCGCCGCCTGCACCGACATCGGCATCGATCCAAGATGCACAGGCATGTGATCGCCCATGGCAATCACTCTGCGCCGGCCGTCAAAGATCGCGCACGAGTAATCGCGCCGCTCTTTGATGTTCGGAGAAACAGCAGTGCGTCGTAGTGCAGCGCCCATCTCTTCGGCAATCGAATGCACGCCGCTCTGAAACACCGCAAGCTCCACTGCGTCGACCACAACACTCATGCGCGTGCCTCCTCCGCAACGTCAATCAAAAGATTGCCGAGGCCGTCCACCTCCGCGCGACAGCCTGGTGGCAGTGCCGTGGCGGATGTGTATTCGGTGATCATTGCCGGCCCGTGCACTGCATCGCCCGGCACGAGTGCGTCGCGCCTGTAGAAACGCGACTGCACAAAACCATTGTCGAAGAAGACCTCGCGCTCTGCATAGCACGCTGCGTTGCCGTCTCCGCCAACAGGGGTACGCTGCGCAGGCACATATCGCTCGCCGGCTGCAATCATCCGCAGCCGTATGTTCACAATCTCAACCGGCCGGTCCACATCGCAGAAGCCGTACCGCTGCTGGTGTGCGCGGTGGAAAGCCTCGACACCACGCGTCGGAGAATGCGGATCGTATGGAACATTCAACTCGTAACCCTGCCCGCGATAGCGCACGTCCATCGAACGATGCGCAATCCCATCCAGGCCCTCTTCAGCAAACTCGGCAGTGGCGCTTCGCTCAAGTTCGACGAAAACCTCGCCCCAACCTTCCACTGCATCGCCCGGCACCATAACTGTTCGCGAGAAATCGCGCACCGTGTCCGCAAGCAGAATCCCGACCGCCGAAAGCGCTCCGGGCATCACCGGCACCAGCACACGCGAAATGCGCAGCGCGCGGGCAAGCGAGCACGCATGCAGCGGACCGCCACCCCCAAATGCCACTAGCGTGAACTCGCACGGATCGTGCCCTCGCTCGACAGAGATCACGCGGATCGCCTTCTCCATCTCCGTGTCGATCATGCGCAGTATCCCAGCCGCAAATTCTTGCGGGGTTCCCAGTGAGCCCTTTTGCTTATTCAGAAGCTCTTCCGTGCGTCGCCGGTCGAGGTGCATACCGCCGCCAAGAAAGCTCGGCTCATCGAGCCGCCCCAGAAGGAGGTTCGCATCCGTTACGGTGGGCTGGGTGCTGCGTCCAAAGCAGATTGGCCCTGGTTCTGCGCCCGCCGACTCCGGTCCCACGCGCAGCATGCCGCCGGCATCGAAGCGTGCAATGGAACCGCCACCCGCTCCCGCAGTATGAATATCGAGCATCGGCACGCCGATCGGGACACCAGCCACTACGGATTCACTTGTGTACTGCACGCCTCCGCTGGCCGCATCCGCCAGAAACACATCGGTCGATGTGCCGCCCATGTCAAACCCGATGATCTTGTCCAGGCGCGCCCATCGCGCCACTCGCCACGCACCAATCGCGCCTCCCGCCGGACCGGACAGGATCGTGCGCACGGGTTCCTGTGCCGCAGCGCGCGCCGAAATGATGCCGCCCGAAGACTGCATCACATGCACACGTCCGCCATACCGCTGCGCTATGCTCTCTTCCAGACGCAGTAGATACCGTTGCATCAGCGGTGACAGAGCAGCGTTGACGACCGTTGTCGAAGCACGCTCGTACTCGCGAAACTCGGGCAGGATACGATGTGAAGTCGACACAGGGATCGCCAGGCACTGCAACGCGGCCTCCACTCGCTTCTCCGTTGCCGGATTTGCAAACGAAAACAGCAGCGAGACCGCAGCCGCCTCGGCCCCGCTTGCCCGCACCTGTTCGACCAGGAGATCCAGCTCTGCCTCTGTCGGCGCGCGAAGAATCGCGCCTTCCGCACTCACCCGCTCCGGCACGCCAAAGCGCAATTCCCTCGGCACAAGGCAGCGGGGCGCCGGTGCAAACCAGTCATAGAGACGGCTGCGGGTCTGTCGGCCGATCGCAATCGTATCTTCGAATCCTGCGGTCGTAATGAAAGCAACGCGTGCGGTCTTGCCCTCCAGCATCGCGTTTGTTCCCACCGTCGTGCCGTGTCGTACTTCTGTCCCGCGCCGCACTTCGAGCGCTCTGCCGCCGCCAATCCGCTCAACAGCGTCCAGCACTGCCACCGACGGATCGCCGGATGTCGAGAAGGCCTTGAGCACCCGAAGCTCTCCGCCTTCGAGATAAACGCAGTCAGTAAAAGTCCCCCCGGTATCAATAGCTGCGCGCAAATAAGTTGGTTCTCGTATCGTGATATCGCGGATCCGCAAACGCGGCCGCCGTATGCTTGAACTCTATTCCGTTTTCACGATAGACGTAACACAACGGGAGCGTCCTTGAACGGGATCTACGGTTGGCTGGTGGAGGCCTCGCAGGAGCAGAAGCGCGCCGTGCTGGCCGCGTGTCTCGGCTGGATGCTCGACAGCATGGACGTGATGCTCTACGCGCTGGTGCTCGGCCAGGTGCAGCGCGCTATGCATCTCTCCGCATCCATGAGCGGCGCCATGATGTCTGCCACCCTCCTCTCCGCGGCTGTCGGCGGCATCGGCTTCGGCTGGTTCGCCGACCGCTTCGGCCGTGCGCGAGCCCTCACCACCAGCATGCTGGTCTACTCCATTGCCACTGCGCTCTGCGGCCTCACCCGCACGCCCTCTGAGCTGATGCTCTGCCGCATCGTCCTTGGCCTTGGCATGGGCGGCGAGTGGGCCTCCGGTGCCGCGCTAGTCGCGGAGGTGTGGCCCGCTCAGCACCGTGCCAAGGCGCTCGCGCTCGTGCAAAGCTCCTGGGCCGTCGGCTACGCGCTCGGTGCGGCCGTCGTGGCCCTCGTGATGCCGCATTTCGGCTGGCGCGCGGTCTTCTTCGTAGGAATCGCTCCTGCTCTCATCACGCTTTGGATACAGCGAAGCGTGCACGAGCCGGAAGCGTGGAAGAGGGAAATCCGCATGGAAAAGCCCGAAACCCGCAGGCTCTTCCAAGGCACCCTCGGCTACAGCGTTCTTATCTGTGCCAGTATGAATGGAGCCGCCCTCTTCGCCTATTGGGGGCTCTTTACCTGGTTGCCGCGCTTTCTCTCAGCTCCCGTCGCGGAGGGCGGCCACGGTCTCAGCATCGCGCAGACCTCCGCATGGACCATCGTCATGCAGGTAGGCACCTTTTTCGGCTACATCCTCTTCGGCTATATCGCCGACCTTTACAACCGGAAGTACACCTACATAAGCTTCCTCGTTATCGCCGCACTGCTCGTACCTGTCTTTGCGTTTGTGCGCAGCCCGGCCGCGCTGCTTCTCGTCGGATCGCTCGTCGGTTTCTTCGGCACCGGATACTTCAGCGGCTTCATCGTCATCACCAGTGAGCTATTCCCCACCTCGCTTCGTGCCACTGCAATGGGCTTGGTTTACAACATCGGACGCGTCGCCAGCGCCACCGCCCCGTATTTCATCGGCCACATTTCAGAGCATGCAGGCTTAGGCTACGCGCTTAGTAGTACATCGGCAGCCTTTCTGCTCGCCGCTCTCATCGCAACCGTCCTCCCTGTAACTCGGTCACTTCCGTATTGCACACCACTTTGATGTTGCTGGCTGGATTCGAGGAAGCGCGTCACGTGCGACGGAACACCTGCGCCTTTTGGTCTAACAAAAGGAGAACATTGCGCGCAGGTTGGGGTCATGGCGGCAGACTCGCAGAGTAAATGAAACCGTTTCGCGGACAGCCCTCTCCGCTCTGCTCGTTATTCCTGCTCTTTCCTCGCTTCTCTCGCACTGAAGCTGACATTAACTGTGCAGGAATCGCCTAGCTAGGAAGAAGCGAGTCAGAGTTGAGAGCTACGTCTGACTTATAGAGCCGTGCTTCGTGGCGGCAGACCGCTCGAGGTTCAGTCTCGAACCGTGAACGAGTTGATCTTGCCGGCGGATCCCAGATTGGAACTAAATATCGCACCTGGAGGTAGGAAGCCGTATTCTCCAGGCGCCAGAGCCTTCGGGAGCATGATGATGTAACTTCTGGGGCCAACTTTGGTGCACTCGAACGGCACGAGGTCACGAGCCGCACCGCCCGAGACATGAAACACGCCACCCGTGACCGTACGGAATTCACGGTTGTTGCTGTTCTCGCGGAGTCGAAGAAGCTGATACTCGGTCACCGATGTTCCCTCAGGAACGACGATCAGGAACTGAGTGGCCGCACTACAGCGCGTGCGACTCGTATTGCCAAATATGTGACCGTTCACGTCTCCCTTCACGATCCCAACGGTCGCAAGATTCTTCACCACACCGCCCGTCTTCCAATTCACGATCTCTGGAAGCACTTCGATCCACTCTCCGCGTTGCTTAGTGTAGACGCCAATCTCTTTCGGCAGACGGGCTCTGGCTGAGCGGTTGCTTCCGGTCGGATTGAGAGACTTGCTGGCACAGTGGCGACTTGCGTTCGCGACGGCTGCGGTGCAGGACTAGCAACGTTATCGCCCATCAATGCTTTAACGACTACGTCATTCACGCCTCCGTCCTTGAGTCGAATGACCTGTTCGGCAGTGAGCTGATACGCATGGCCCCGTGACCGGACATAGCTGATCATCAGTTCGTCGCTTATTCCATCTATCCGCATGTGCCGGAGCTCAGTTACGACCTCATCGGTGGAAGGCTCCGCACTTATCGGCCGGCGGCTTGAGTGTCGCGATTGCCGGTTAGAGAGAGGGGCGACAAGATCAGCAACATCAGCAACGCGCACAGAGGGTGCACGCATCCTCGAACGTTGATAGACGGCATGACAATTCCGGGTGCGGATATTCGGGGAGAGACAACATCATGGCGCAGAAGATTCTCGGGCGTCATGCGAATTTCGCACAGCCAATGTCAGGCAATTCTTTTCCGGGGCTTCTTCGCAGTCTTCGCTCGCTAACGTCTTCCGGCAGGGGCATGTTTTGCGGATCCGCCGTTATCGCTGACAAGACGTCCGCACAATTCGAGGCTACTTACCTGTCGTTCGGTTTGCTTCCCACGTCTTCGCGATGTGCTCCCCGACAATGATGCCGTCGCTGGTGCCTTTCCTCTCCCTAAATCCCTTAGCTATCGGGATGCTCTTTGGCGTGCCTATCCGCTCCGGCTTTCTCGTCATCTTCTTTAAGCCTTTACTGTCATACCAAAGCATACTTGCCACTGGGCCGATAAGGGATGCCGGCCTATATGACAGTCGAACTCTTACCGGTGCGTTTTGGCGCACGACGCAATACCTCCACGATCTTCTGTGGGACACCGGCTCGCATGCCTCATGAGTGGAGATACGGTCCCGCCAACGCGACCGTCTGGAAGCCGGAAGGAAGCAAAGACATGAATCCAGAGCCCGAGGCTTAACGGCCTCCAAGGGCGGCTCGAAAGGGCGCCCGCTTCGTCCTTGACACCGCGGCGAGGTAGTTCTAATCAGGCGAAAATGAGAAGCGTGAGGCTGCCCGCCTCATTTTCGGATGCAGCGAACCTCCTGGTCCAGGCGAGGCTTCCTTTCTGGACAGACTGGTCCTTAATCGGCGTCCTAGCGACCTGAAACCGGCTTATGGTCCTTTGCTTCGCCCAGGCCAATCCCCTTCCCATAGAACTACGAGGGGTGTATGCTTCTCTCCCATAGAACTCCAAGTGGAGGAGACATATCCGCATGGGCCGCAACCAGCCACTCTCGAGCGACATGCTCAAAGGCACGCTCGACATGATGATCCTGCGCACCCTCTCTACCGGTGACGCGCACGGTCACACCATCGCCAAGGTCATCGAGCGCACCTCCGAAGATGTGCTCGAAGTCGAGCAGGGCTCGCTCTATCCCGCGCTCCATCGCCTCGAAGACCGCGGCTGGCTCTCCAGCTACTGGGGCGCGAGCGAGAACAACCGCAAAGCCAAGTACTACCGCCTCACCACGGCGGGCCGGCGCCGTCTCACGCTCGAAGCCAGCCGCTGGCGTCAGATGGCCCGCGCCATCGCGCTCGTTATGGGTGAAAAAACGGTCAAACACGTAACCGAAGAAGGTGCCGAATGATCTTCAGCCGTTTCTTCCATCGCCGCCGTCGCGACCGCGACCTCGACAGGGAAATCGCCGCCCACGTCAACGAGGAGCGCGCCGAAAACATCGCCCGCGGTCTCAGTCCCCAGGAAGCCGACCGCCTCGCGCGCATCAAGTTCGGCTCCGCGCGCAGCGTGCACGAAGACCTCTGGCAACAGAACAGCGTCGCGCCCTTCGAAAACCTCACGCGCGATCTCCGCTTTACCGTCCGCACCCTCGCCCGCACCCCTGGCTTCACCCTCACCGCCATCCTCGTCATGGCGCTCGGCATCGGCGCCACCACCGCGCTCTTCACCGTCGTCCATTCCGTCCTGCTCAACCCGCTTCCTTATCCGAACTCCTCGCGCCTCGTCTCCCTCTACGAAAGCGAAACCGTCAGTCACAGCCCCTCGCCCTGGATGCCCGTTGCCGCTGGGGTCTTCCAGGAGTGGCAGCGCGCCACACAGAACACCGCGCAGATGGCCCTCGTCTCTCCCTGGCAGGGCTACAACGTCTCCGCCGGCGGCGGTCAGTTGCCGGAATCCATTACCGCCGCCTGGGTGTCGTGGAATCTTTTCCGCGTCCTCGGTATTCAGCCCGCGCTGGGCCGCGACTTCCTCGCCTCTGACGATCAGCCCTCCGCGGCCGCCACCGCCATCCTCTCCAATTCCTTCTGGAAACGTCGCTTCGCCGCCGATCCCGCGATCGTCGGCAAGACGATTTATCTCGACGCCAAGCCCCACACCATCATCGGCGTCATGCCGTCATCCTTCGACTATCCCTGGGCCAAAGACCAACTCTGGACGCCCGCCGGTCATGACGCGCCTGCCGACCTCATGAGTGCCTACGGCGATCACAACTTCTACGTCACCGCCCGCCTCGCACCGGGGGCCACGCTCGCCGGCCTCGTCAGCCAGATCGACACCGTCGAGCATCGCGTCAAGCTCGCGCATCCCGAACCTCCCGTGCACAACCACGCCGTCGGTCGGTCGCTGCTCGATTCCACCGTCGAAGACTTCAAGACACCCCTCTACGCTCTGCTCGCCGCCACGCTCTGTGTACTGCTCATCGCCTGCCTGAATGTCGCCAATTTGCTCGTCGCACGATCTGCGGCTCGGCAAAAGGATCTCGCCATCCGCGCCGCGCTCGGCGGCACGCGCTGGCGTCTCAGCCGTGAACACCTCACAGAATCGCTCGTTCTCTCAGTCACTGGCGGCACTCTCGGTCTCGTCCTTGCCTGGGCCGCACTCGCCTGGCTCCAGCACTCGAAGATCGACATCGCGCGTTCGCAGGAGATTCACCTCGACTGGTGGGCACTGGCCGTCGTCATTGCCATCTCCACCATCACCGGCCTCATCGCCGGACTCGTCCCCTCGCTCGGCCTGCACGCGGGCCAGCTTCTCGAATCGCTGCAAAGCTCCTCGCGCTCGCACAGCGGAGGCCGCGGCCGGGCACAGCTGCGCAAGGCGCTCCTCACCGCGGAAGTCGGCCTCACCGTCGTCCTTCTCCTCGGCGCGGGCCTCCTGCTCAAGAGCTATCAGCAGCTCCGCACCCGTGACCTCGGCAGCGCCACCGACGACGTCCTCACCATGCAGTTCAGCCTTCCCGACGCCCACTACAACGAGCCCACGCAGAAGGTCGCCTTCTTCGAACAGCTTCTCGCTCGCGTTCGCGCGCTTCCTGGCATCGCCGCGGCCGGCATTTCCAGCGCTCTGCCCGGGGAAGGATGGGGCGGCGACGTTCTCATCGACATTCCTGAACACCCGCCGCTGCCCAAAGGGCAGGGAATTGATCTCATGCATCGCGGCGCCGACTCCGGCTACTTTGCCGCGCTCCAGATCCCGCTCATCCGCGGTCGCTACTTCCATAACGACGAGCGCCTCGATCACGCCAAGGTCGCCATCATCAGCGAATCCACTGCGAAGCAATACTTCCCCGGCGAAGACCCCATTGGCCGCCATCTCGGTGGAAGCGATGTCGGCCCAAAATACTACGAAATCGTCGGCGTCGTCGGCGACACCCGCTGGAAGATCACGCAACCCATGCGGCCCACCGTCTACCTGCCATTGTTTGAGGGTCACTACGGCGGTGTCGGCCTCGCCGTTCGCGCCAACTCCGGTGTCGATGTCGAATCACTCGCCCTCCCCATTCAGAAAATCTTCGGCCAGGTCGATCCCGATCTGCCCGTCGCCAACGTCCTCACCATGCAGCAGAACATCGGCGTCGAAACCCTGCAGAACCAGTTCAATTCCATCCTCGTCCTCGCCTTCGCCATCATCGCGCTGGTGCTCGCCGCCGTCGGTCTCTACGGCGTCCTCTCCTATCTCGTCACCCAGCGCACCGGCGAGCTCGGCATCCGCATGGCGCTCGGTGCGCAACGCGCAGAGGTCATGCGCCTCACCCTCGCCGACGGCCTCGCGCCCGTCTTTATCGGCCTCCTCCTCGGTCTCGCCGGCGGCGCAGCCACCGTCCAGCTCCTGCGCGAGATGCTCTACGGCATGAGCCCCTTCGACTGGAGGGTCTTCAGCACTGTCGTCGTCGTCCTCGCCGTTACCGCCGCAAGCGCCTGCATCATCCCCGCATGGCGCGCCGCCCGCCTCGACCCTGCGCAGGCACTGCGCGCGGAGTAGGGAGGCAGGCATCGTGCACCCACAAAGATGCCTGGGTCGATTCCTTCATCGTGTGTAGCGAATCAGGAATCGAGCGGCTCCATGTCAACGGCGACTTTGAGTGTGTGAGCTCCACCACCGAGAATTAAGCCGCGCAGAGGGCTGATGTCACCGTAGTCCCGGCCCCAGGCGAGCGTCACGTGGCCATCCGAGGGAACAAGGTTGTTTGTGGGATCCATGTCAAGCCAGCCGATTCCCGGAGAATAAGCGGACACCCAGGCGTGGGACGCATCGGCACCCACCATTCTCGGTCGCCCGGGAGGTGGATACGTTCGAAGGTATCCGCTCACATAGCGGGCCGCGAGATTTAGGGAGCGAAGGCAGGCGATTTGCAAGTGTGCAAAATCCTGGCACACACCCCGCCGCTTCCGAAAGACCTCTTCGGTGGGCGTCCGGACAGTGGTCACTTTTGAATCGAACCGAAAATCTTTGTGGATACGTGCAGTCAGATCTAGAAGCGCCTCCGCCATCGACCGCCCGGGCGTAAACGATTGGAACGCATAGGCGGCAAACTCCGAACGAATGCGAATGCGCGGAGACTCAAACACAAACTGGTAGGCCTCGAGCCCACCGGGAGTGTGATCGTTGGGAAGCGATCTGGCTGCCTCTTCCCAAGGGAGCGACTGTTGTGGCCATGGCGTCGCATTCCCGTCCAATATCACTTCGCTCCGCGCCTCCACCACCAATTCCTTGTGGGGCTCCTGAACGGTAAAAAAGCAGAGAAGGTTCCCAAAATAATCCACCCGCTCGGTACGTATTGCTGGGGCCGGTTGGATGCGCAGTTCGCTGTGCGCCAGCTGGTGATGCAGCAAAGAGCGCGGCT
>JAUTWX010000087.1 GCA_030838385.1 Acidobacteriaceae bacterium | reverse complement strand
TTCCGCCGGAATCCCGGTGCGCCTCGCTGCCGCGATCACGCCGACGCCGGCTCTCTCCTATGCTGTTCGCCAATCCCAGGCGGCGGGCGGCGTCATGATCACGTCAAGCCATAACCCCTACCAATGGAACGGCGTGAAGTACAAAGCCGGCTACGGAGGCTCGGGGTCGCCATCCATTATGGCGAAGATCGAGAGCTACCTTGGCCAGCCGCTTCGTGAAGCCGCCCAGCCAGCCCCCATCGTCGAAGAGGACTTTACCGCCCCTTACGTCGCGGCGATCTCGCGCTTCGCCGATCTCGCTGCCATCGCGCGCTCCGGTCAGCGCTTCGCCATCGACGCAATGTACGGTGCAGGTGCAGGCGTGCTGGCCGGCATCTTCCGTCCGCTCGGCATCGATTTCGTCGAGATCCGCGCCAATCACGACCCGCTCTTTCCCGGGATCAATCCTGAGCCAATTGAGCCCCACGTTCACGCGCTGCAGGAGACGGTTGTCGCAGAGAAGTGTCAGGCAGGCCTGGTGACAGATGGCGATGCCGACCGGCTTGGCGCGGTCGATGAGCATGGCAGCTTCGTCGATCCGCACAAGATCTTCTCCATCCTGCTGCGCTGGTTGCTCGAGCGCAAAGGCTGGAAAGGCGGCGTCACCCGCGCCTTCAATACCACCAAGATGCTCGACCGTATCGCGGCCAAACACCATCAGCCGCTCTACGAGCACGGCATTGGCTTCAAGTACGTCTGCGATCTCATGCTCGAGCACGACATCCTCATCGGCGGCGAGGAGTCCGGTGGAATCGGCATCAAGCGTCATCTGCCGGAGCGCGACGGCCTGCTGAACTGTCTGCTGCTTGCCAACGTGATGGCGGACGAGAAGAGGACGCTCGGCCAGCTTGTCGCGGATCTGCAGCAGGAGTTTGGCGAGCATCACTATGGGCGCATCGATCTTCACATCCCCGATGAAATTAAGAACGCCGCCATTGCCCGAGCGCGAACCATCCAGCCCGGCGCGATCGACTTCGCGGGCATGCCGGTCCTTCGCGTGGAGACTCTGGACGGCATCAAGTTCTTTCTCGAAAATCCCGAAGCGGAGTCGAAGCCCAACGCGGCCGAGACCTGGCTGCTGCTGCGCGCCTCCGGCACCGAGCCGTTGATGCGCATCTACTCCGAGTCGGTCTCGAAGGAATCCGTCAACAAGCTGCTTGAATCGGCACGCGTTTTCGCGCTCGCAAGCAAGTGAGACGCTTCATCCGCCAAGGTGAAAGACGACGCGTACCGTCGTCTCCACCTCCACCGGCGCGCCGTTCAGCTGATAAGGCCGATAATGCCACGTTCGCACCGCCCCCTCTGCCGCCATTGCCAGCATGGGCGGTCCGCTGACCACATGAAGGTTTTCAATCGTGCCTGTTTTCGATATGCTCGCTGCGAGCACGACCGTACCCTGCACGCGCGCTGCCCTCGCAATCGCGGGATATCGCGGCTCAACGCCGCTCAGCTTGTTGCCTGCCATGACTCCCGAAGAGATGGCCAGCTTCTTCGAAGGCGCCACGTGAACTTGCGGCGGCTCGGCATTGCCAATTGAATCAGGCAGACTAATGAAAGAACCACCACCCTCTCTGGCAAGCGGAGCAAGCCCCATGTCCACTGGCGGCGGTTCACGGTCGGCGTTCGCGATGCTGTTTGGAATGATCTTAGGCGCCGTGAACGGGTTTGCGAACGCCGCAGCGCGTGTAGCAACGCTCACCACGCGCGGCATATGAGCCAAGAGTGGAGCGGGAGGTGCGGGAGCTGCCAGCACCATACTCAGCGTCAGCCTGGGCAGAGATGCGGGATGCAGCAGAGGCCACAGCACCAGCAGGCACGCGATGCTGCAGTTGCAGATCGCGGCGACGCCGGAGAACCAGGTGCGGTGCGTCGTGATCTTCTTACCGGACTCCAGCAAGGCATCTTCGAACATCGCGCACCTCGCGTCTGCGTCTATCCATAACGCTGCAGACATGAACGCTGCAGACATCCCTATAGACACGCGATGTCGCTTGCTTGTTCCCGCTTATTTCGTGAGCTCTGCCTCGATGCGCTGCGTCAGCTTCGCGTCTTCCGGTTCCACATCCGGGGCAAAACGCGCCACCGGTATACCTGTGCGATCCACCAGGAACTTCTCGAAGTTCCACAGCACCTCAGGCTCCGCGTTCGGTGTTACGCCAAATTCGATCAGGTGCTGGCGCAGATCCTGCGTGCCGGTCGTCGGCTTCGGCTGCGCTTTGATGAGCGATGCATACAGCGGATGCTTCTCCGATCCCACAACGGTCGTCTTCTCGAAGATGGGAAACTTCACGCCAAAGTTGGTGGTGCAGAATTGTGCGATCTCCGCATTCGTGCCCGGCTCCTGAGCGGCAAAATCATTCGCTGGAAATCCCAACACTGCAAATCCACGACTGCTGAATCGCGCATGCAGTCGCTCCAGTCCTTCGTACTGCGGTGTAAAGCCGCACTTCGACGCGACGTTCACAATCAGCAGCACCTTGCCCTCATAGTCGGCAAGCGAGGCAGCCTGGCCGTCGATGCGTCGCAAGGGAACGTTCTCGAGTGTTGCGCTCATTTTCCTTCTCCTTACCCGCAGTATATGGATGCGCGGTACTCTGTTGAAATGCAAGAGGCGCAGCCGCAGCCGCGCCCCATTCGCTGCAACTTGCGATGCAGCCTCATTTCACGCCGTCCTTTATTTCATACCATCCAGGATGGACCCCACCAGTCCGCCCACCACACCGGCCTGCGTCGTCTCCGCGCGCCGCTCAGTCGGCATGTACTCCTGGAGCTTGTGCGCCAGCTTCGCAATCGGCAAGGTCTGTAGCCACACGCGTCCGGGGCCGGTAAGAGCCGCGAGGAAGATGCCGTCGCCGCCAAAAATCATATTGCGAATTCCCGGGATGCGCATGATCTGAAAATTCACGCCGGCTTCGAACGCGCCGACATGCCCCGGATGCACGCGCAGCAGCTCGCCCGGCTGCAGGTCCTTCACTATCAGCTCGCCGGAAAGCTCCAGCCATGCCATGCCCGCTCCGCCGAGCCGCTGCAGAAGGAATCCATCCCCGCCAAAGATGCCCGCGCCCAGCGACTGCTGAAACCCGACCCCAAGCTGAATACCCGCCGTTGCACAAAGAAAGCCGTGGCGATGAATGAAGAACTCGCGCCCATTCGCAACCTCTACGGGCACAATATGGCCGGGCACCTTGGTGGCGAATGCAATTTCGCCCGGCGCTCCCACCGCGCGATACTCCGTCATGAAGAGCGTTCCGCCGCCGGCCACGCGCTTCAGTGCTCCAAAGAAGCCGCCGCCCCCGCCCATCTGCGTATGTGTCATCATCTGGATCGACGCCGACATCCAGGAGAGTTCTCCCGCCTCGGAGATAATCGCGTCATTGTGATCCAGCAGAAACTCCAGTACCGGCATTGTGGTGCCGGTTATCCGGCTTTGCATACTTCGTCCTCCCGGCGCGTCCGCCGCACGTCTCGGCCCCACGCCAGCATACACATACGGACCACACTCCTTCGCGGTTCCCTGCCGCATTTATGCGGTTCGCAACAGTTCCGTCCGCAACGACCCTAAGGCATAGCGGGCCATCTGCTGGCGGTGTGGGCATCTCTCGTCTCAGCCCTGTTGACAGCCAACAGGTATACCGGCATATATTCCTGTTGTGCATCAACAGGAGATGCGATGGGAGAGAAGGCTGAACTTCTACAGGGCACGCTCGATACGTTGGTATTGAAGACTCTGGCTTCGATGGGTCCGCTGCACGGCTACGGTCTCGCACGCCGCATCGAGCAGGTGAGCGGCAACACCCTCGCGCTGAATCAAGGGACGGTCTATCCAGCCCTTCTGCGCCTGGAACAGCGCGGCTGGATTCGCTCCGACTGGGGCAAATCGGAAAACAACCGCCGCGCTCGCTTCTACGCGATCACCCCGCGCGGCCGGCGGCAGCTCATCCGCGCAACCGAAGGCTGGCAACGCATCGCCGCCATCATGGGCCGCTTCTTCGAGCCGCAACAGTAGGGAATGACTATGTCTCCTCGCGAACTCTTCGCTCGACTCTTCAGTAGGCGAAATCGCCGGTCCGAGGCCGACGTCCATGATGAATTCTCTGCGCATATTGAGATGGCCGCTACCGAACTCCGCGCGCAAGGTATGAGCACGGAAGCGGCCGAGCGGGAGGCGCGCCTGCGCTTCGGCGGCCTTACCCAGCAGCATGAGGCCTATCGTGTCCAGTCAAAACCGCCACTCATCGACAGCGTCGCCGCCGACCTCCGCTACGCCGCACGCCAGCTCCGCCGCAATCCCGGCTTCGCCACAGTCGCCATTCTCACGCTTGCTCTCGGCATCGGCGCCACTACAGCGATCTATAGCCTCGTTCAGGCGGTTCTCCTCCGTTCATTGCCCTATGGCCACGCGGATCGCCTCGTTTATCTCTACACGCCTATCGCGAGCTTCCATCTTCCCGTTGAGATGTTCACCCTGAGCAATGCGGACTTCTTCGATATACGACGGCTGAATCATTCATTCGCGTCGATGACGCTCTTCGGACAAGAGACTGAGAATCTTGCAACTTCTGATAGTGTCCAGCGAGTTGAGTCGGCAACTGTGGACGCCAGCTTCTTCTCCACTCTAGAGGTTGCCGCGACCCTTGGCCGCGTCATCACGGCTGAAGACAACCAGCCTGGTCACCAACACGTTGCGGTCATAAGTCATGCACTCTGGAAATCTCTTTTCGCGGAACGTCCGGATGTACTCGGTCATTCGATATCCCTGGACGGGAGTTCCTACCGCATTGTCGGCGTCATGCCGCCCGACTTCACCTATCCTTCACCCACTGAGCTCCCCTACAGCAATGGCAGCGATAAAACAGATGTCTGGATGCCCCTCGCGCTGACCCCGAAAGAAGCTGCGGAACGCGATAACGACAGCCTGAATACGATCGCACGTCTAAAACCGGGCGTCTCCCGCGATGCTGCACTGAGCGAGATGAGCGCCATCATGCAACATCTCGACACTTTGCACAGCGCGGAGATGCGAGGCTGGGGAGCTGCGATCATGAGCTTTCGCGACTCCATCGTCGGCCCGGTTCAACCGCTCTTATGGCTGCTCCTTGGTGCGGTCTCTTGCGTGCTAATCATCGCCTGTGGCAATACAGCAAATTTGTTGCTGGCCCGCTCAGTTGCTCGCGGCCACGAGTTTGGCGTACGGACTACGCTGGGTGCCGGGCGCCTCCGGATGATGCGTCAAATGCTCACGGAATCACTCTTACTCGCTGGAATCGCCGGAATTGCGGGCATTTTCCTCGCGTGGCTTTTCCTTCGACTGCTCCTGCGTCTCGACCCTGGAAATATTCCTCGCCTGCAACAGGCCTCGCTCAACCCTTGGGTACTACTCTTCAGCGCGGCCGTTACGCTCCTCGCCTGTATCCTCTTTGGCACATTGCCTGCCATTGCTACCTCACGCATGTCTCCCAACACCTTATTGAAGGCAGCCATCGGGCGTGGCGTCGTCTCCACGAACAGCCGAGGCAGAAATCTGTTGATCGTGGGTGAGGTTGGGCTGGTCATTCTTCTTCTCGCCGGTGCTGGACTCCTCCTCCGCAGCTACCAGCGTGTTCTTGCTGAATCCTCCGGATTCATACCATCAGCAGTTACATTTCAGGTCCAGCTCGACTCCAGGTATGCACGCCCTCAGGATCGCCTATCCTATTTCCACCGCCTTTTGGACCGCATCGCGGCAATACCGGGCGTTCGAGCGACGGGCGCAGATTACTTCCTGCCTCTCAGCAATACGGGGAGTTTGTTGACCCTTTGGGTTGAGGGATCTCCCAGCAACACCAAGGGCCAGTTGGCCGCTGGCGACAACGTGACGCCCCAGTTTCTAACGGCCATGGGTACGCCTCTCATCCGAGGGCGATTCTTCACGGAAGCCGACGAGCCTTCATCCAACGTAATCATCGTGAATCAAAGCTTTGCTCGCCACTACTTTCCCGGCCGCGATGCGTTGGGCGGCCACGTTCGCGGTGGTGACGATGATAAAGCTCCGTGGAAAACCATCATAGGCATCGTGGGGGACGTTCGCGGCACCAGTATGGAAAAGGCTCCGGAGCCCGAAATATATCGGCCGTTCTGGCATGACACCCTGGCAGCTCGACAAGATGCATTCTTCGCCGTTCGCTCTTTCTTGCCGCCCGATATGCTCATTCCTCCTTTGCGTGCCGCCCTTCGCTCGGTGGATGCAACGATCGCTCCTTCCGCCATTCAGACGATGCAGCAAGCTGTCGCCGCGTCCACCGCACGCCGGCGCTTTCAGACCACGCTGCTCACCATCTTTGCCGTTACATCACTGGTGCTTGCGCTCGTCGGACTCTACGGCTTGCTCGCCTATTCGGTGCGCCAACGCGTTCCAGAGATTGGCGTGCGCATCGCCCTCGGCGCATCCCGCGCGCGAGTCATCGGCATGGTGATGCGGCAGGGCCTCCGGCTGGTGCTCATCGGGCTTGTCTTCGGTCTTGCCGCTGCGCTAGGCCTCGTGCGATTCCTCGCCAGTGCGCTTTACGGTGTGCGGCCCTATGATCCGTGGACTTTTGTTATAGCTCCACTCCTCGTAATGCTCGCGGCGCTGATCGCTTGCAGCGCGCCTGCATGGCGAGCCGCACACATCGAGCCCGTTGAGGCTCTGCGCTCCGAGTAGTCCGAATCACCGGAGCCACAATTTACGTGCGGCGCTTGCCAGCGGACGGCCATGCCTCTATACATGGTGGCAGCGTTCCGAGCTACACATGCGAGGGCGATACCTTTGGACAAGCGAGAATTCCTCAAGGCCTCCGGCCTGGCACTCACCGGCACCATGCTCACACCCTTTGCGTCCAGCCAATCATCGAGCGCCGCCGACAACACGAAGCGACCGCCCGCGACACGCAAGAACTGGTCCGGCAACTACACCTACAGCACGGATCGTCTCGCCATGCCGGCGAGTGTTGAGGAAGTGCAGGCCGTCGTCAAACGTACGTCAAAGTTGCGGGCGCTCGGCACGCGCCACTCCTTCAACGCCATCGCGGATAGCACAGCGGAGCAGATCTCGGTCCAGCACCTCGACCAGATGGTAATCGACCCCGCGGCACGCACCGTCACCGTGGGCGCAGGCGTTACCTACGGCAAGCTAGCGCCGTACATCGACAGTCATGGCTTCGCTCTGCACAACCTGGCGTCGCTGCCGCACATCTCCGTGATCGGCGGCTGCGCCACCGCGACCCACGGCTCCGGCATTCATAACCAGAACCTCTCCACCGCCTGCACAGCGCTTGAACTTGTCACTGCGAACGGCGATCGCCTCACCCTGTCGCGCGCGAAAGACCCCGACCATTTCGCCGGCGCCGTTGTCGCTCTCGGCGCACTCGGCATCGTTACCAGTCTCACGCTCGATCTCAGGCCTACC
>JAUTWX010000074.1 GCA_030838385.1 Acidobacteriaceae bacterium | reverse complement strand
GTGCGGAAGCCCTGTGCCTGAATGGCGGTGTGGTGGACGAAAACATCTTCACCGCTCTGGCGGCTGATGAATCCGAAACCCTTGGCGTCGTTAAACCACTTTACTGTTCCCTGTTCCATATTCCTTTAGTCCTTTACTGCTGAGTTGTGACGCTGAATTCAAGATCGGTCTCGGCAAGTAGAGAACTGCAGATACAGAACTAGCAAAACCTGTCCAATTCGAACGCTTCCCAAGTATACCCCGGAAGGGGTGCTCTTGGACATTACTTTTGTAATAGAAAACAGAACTGAGCCGAACTCCAGGTCTGAGCGAGGCTGGCAGCAAAATCTGTTTTTGCAGGGTGAATCAGGGCGGAATCAGTCCTCCGGGGCGATGGCGTAGTAACCCTTGCGGGACTGCACCTTGAGAGCCTCCTCACGCTGGCGGCATTGGATCTCGACCTTGCGGTAGGTGCCGTCGGTTTTGTCGTTGGTCGGGGTGTAGCTGGCTACGTACTGGGTGCGCAGCTCGTCTTCGATCTGCTGAAAGGCGGCCTCCAGCTTCTTGCCGTTGTTGCCCACGTTGATGAGGCGGCCGCCAGTCTGATCCGCAAGCTGATGCATGACGTAATCGCCCGAGTAGCCGATGTTGTACATGCCGCCGCCGTAGAAGCCGCGATCGGCGATGAGCAGAACGTAGACCATGGAGTTGGCCTTCTGAGCGGCTTCGATGGCATCGCGCAGCTTGGTGCGGGAGCCCTGGTCCTCGCCGTCGGTGAGCAGGATCATGGCCTTGCGGCCGGTCTCGCCGGCGAGTTTGTCGTGTGCGGCCTGGACCACGGCGTCATAGAGCACGGTGCCGCGCGGCGTGCCGGTGGGCAGCGGGCCAGTGGTGATGCCGCCGGTGCCGACATTGATCTGCGCCTGGTTGAGGTCATGGGCCAGCGCGCTGGCGTTGGAAGTGAAGTCGGAGAGCAGGTTGACGTCCACGTCGAAGGTGACGAGGAAGGCCTGATCCTTCTGCCGCAGGATGCGCTTGAGAAACTCCCCGCCCGTCTGCTGCTCCAGCGGCAGCACGTTCTGCTGTGAGCCTGAAGTATCCAGCAGGATGCCGAGAGTGAGCGGCTGATCGACCTCGGCGGTAAAGTTCTTCAGCTTTTGCGCCTGCTTGTCCTCAAAGACCTGGCAGTCATCGCGGGTGAGGTGCGGGATGAGCAGGTTCTTCTTGTCGCGAACGTCGAAGTAGAGCGAGACGAGGTTGACGTTCTGGCGGAAGGTGGCGACGGACTGCGAGGTGTCGTCGTTGCCGTTGGGATCGCCGGGCATGCCCTGGGGTGCCGCGTCGGGCGAAGGAGCGGCTTGGGCGCGCAGGCGCGCGGCGGGCAGAGCAAATGCGGCACAAATGAGGAAGAGCGAGAGGACGCGGGACATGATCGTCTCCTATTAGACGATAGCGCGGGCCGAAGGGCGAGCGGAATGGAAGCACGTCAGCCAATCGACGGAGAAGCAGTCAGCGAAAGGCGGTCGGCGAACAAGCAGTGAGCCGAGTCTTGTTGCGCCGGCAGTTGACCCCAATCATCGCGGGGCGTCTCTGTCTGGTAGGCTGACAGTTGATTGTTAGGCCGCGGGCGTCATGTCCTTGCATCTATCCCGATACGCAGACCTGCGTAGGCGATGCGCAGGCGAACCCCGGAGATGGTGTGGAGGAGCTTTGGGCGGAAAGCAGTGGGCGTGGAGTCTGGTAGCAGCAGTTCCCCTGATGGGACTGGCAGTTGGCGCAGCACAGCAGAACGGCAGCGGTTCGCTACCCGAGGGCCCCGGCGCGCAGCAGAGCACCTCTGGCTCGCAGGCGAGCGGGCAGACAAGCAGCACTGGGGACAGCGGCTCACAGCAGAGTGTTCCGGATGCGCCGAGCGCGGGATCCGGTCAGGGGGCAGACAATCTGCGGAACCTGACGCGGCAGGTAGCTCCGGGCAAGGCGCCGCAAACAGATCAAGACCAGGTGCAGGCTCCTCCGGCGCCGCAGACAAATACGCCGAATCCCGATGGGGCGCCGCAGCAGGAGGCTCCGTATACTCCGAAGACGCCGGACGAGGCGAAGCAGTTCGTCATCCGGCAGAACGTCACCTACATTCCTGTCCCGGTGACGGTGCTGGACAAGAACCATCACCAGGTGGCCGGGCTGACGTTCCGCGACTTCCGCATTTATGAGAACGGTCAGCGGCAGCATATCGCCTACTTCAGCGTGGACCCGGTACCGCTGTCGGTGGCATTCGTGATTGACCAGAGCATGCCCAAGGACACGATGAAGAAGGTGAATCAGAGCCTCTCCGCAATCCAGGGCGCGTTCACGCCGCAGGATGAGGCCGCGGTGTTCACCTACGGCAATGGCGTTACGGAGCAGACGACCTTTACCTCGACGCAGGGCGACCGCCTGCCCACGGTGCTGCAACGCTCCCAGAAGGAAGGCACCGAGATGGGAGGGCCGCAGGTTGGTGGCCCGCTCGGCATGCAGGGACCGACGATCAACGGCAAGGCCGTGGATCCGAATGTGAATGGCACCGCCCGGCCGGGCTATGACTTCAATATTCCGCACGAGACGCACACGCTTTCCGATGCGATCCTGGCCGCGGGGAAGGAGCTGCAGACGCGGCCGAAGGAGCGCCGGCGCGTGATTTACGTGATCAGCGATGGCAAGGATATGCGCTCGAAGGCCACCGTGCGCGAGGTGATCCGCTTCCTGCAGGGCAACCAGGAGACGGTGTACGGAACCATGGTGGGCGATGCCGCGACCTGGGGCATCGGCTATCTGGATCGGGTGCACCTGCCGCTGATCCCGCAGGAGAATGTGCTGCCCCGCTATGCCCTTGCGACCGGCGGCGTGCTGGAGGCGCAATTCTCCGCTGAAGGCATGGAGCGCAGCTTTGCCACCATCGCCAAGGAGATCCGTACGCAGTACACGCTGGGCTTCTACAGTCATCTCCCGACCCTCGACGGGCGCTTTCGCACGCTGGATGTACACGTGGAGCGGCCGAACCTGGAGGTCAAGGCGCGCTCTGGCTACTACCCGACGGCTACGACGCAGTAATGACAGGCGGGGTTGGCGCAGTCGCCGGCGGTTTGAGCGGCGGAACGGCCACAGTTGCGCTGAGCCTGGCATCGGCGGCCATCTGGGGCACCAGCGATTTTGTTGGCGGCATCGCCGCGCGGCGGCTGCCCTCGCCTGCGGTTGTGACCTTGTCGCATTCGCTGAGCCTGGCGCTGCTGGCGTCGCTGGCGCTGATGCACGCGTCGGCGTGGCCCGATACGCGATCCGCTGTGTATGGAGCGCTGGCTGGAGTGGCGTGCGGCACCGGCGTGATGGTGCTGTACAAGGCGCTGGCGCTGGGCGGGATGGGGCTGACCGCGGCGGTGAGCGGTGTGCTCGCGGCAGTGCTGCCGGTGCTGTGGGCTTTCTCCACCGAGGGCTTGCCGCGCGTGCCGCAGATTGCGGGCATCGTGCTGGCGGCGGTGGCGATCTGGATGATTGCGCGGGCGCCGGGATCGCCTTCATCGAAGCAGGCGATTTTGCTGGGCGCCGCGGCGGGGGCGAGCTTCGGCTGCCTGTTCATCCTGCTGAAGCTGGCTGGACGGGGCGGCGTGCTGTGGCCGCTGGCCTGGTCGCGGGTGGCGAGCGCGACACTGGCGGCGGTCGTGACGTGGATCGGTAGACGACGGATCGGTACGCGACGTAACGGCGGCGCGAAGGTTGGCGCGAAGACAGATGCGCGACCAAGACTTTCGTGGCCCGGGTGGACGATTCTGGGGCTGATCTCGATCGCGGGGATTTTCGATGCGAGCGGCAATACCTTCTATACGATTGCGACGCGGCTAGGCCGGCTGGATATCGCGGCGGTGCTGAGCTCGCTTTACCCGGCATCCACGATTGTGCTCGCGGCGGTGTTGCTGAGAGAACGGACAACGCGCAGCCAGGCGGCTGGCATGGCGCTGGCGCTGGTGGCCGTGGTGCTCATTTCCGCATAGCGTGAGGCGGCGCAGTACACTTCTCTTCCTACAAAAGAGGCATGACCGAGACAGCACAATCTAGGAGCGTCCAGCCGGGGCGCATGGAAGTGGGCCGCATAGAAGTGATTACGGGCCCGATGTTTTCCGGCAAGAGCGAGGAGCTGATTCGCCGGCTGAAGCGCGCGCAGATTGCGCGGCTGCGCATCGCGAGCTTCAAGCCGGACATCGATCTGCGCTACCAGCGGGATGCGATCGCTTCGCACAGCGCGCACAGCATCGAGGCGGTCGCGGTGGGCGATGTGGCACGGCTGCGTGCGGCGCTATTTCCTGCACTGGAGACGATCGATGTGGTGGGCATCGACGAGGCACAGTTCTTCGACGACACGCTGGTCGGGCTGGCGATGGAGCTGGTGCGGGCGGGCAAGCGCGTGGTGCTTGCCGGGCTGGATACGACCTTCGCAGGCGAGCCGTTTGCGCCGCTGCCGGCGCTGATGGCGATTGCCGACGAGGTGGAGAAGTTGTCGGCGGTGTGCATGGTATGCGGCGCGCCGGCGATCCATACGCAGCGGCTGGGAACGAGTCAGCAGCTTGTCGTGGTGGGGGCCACGGGCGTGTATGAGGCGCGGTGCCGCGCGTGCTTTCGTCCAGAGGGCGATGTGCCGGGGGCGGAGCAATTGAAGCTGCCGGGCTGAGATTAGCGAGGACCGTGTGCGAGCTCGCCGCGCAGCGTGGTGACCGCCTGGCCGCGCAGTTTGACGCGATCTCCCGCAACGCGCAGGTGCAGCCAGCCGCCGCGCGCCGATGCTTGATAGGCGACGATCTCCTGCTTGCCAAGCCGCGGGATCCAGTAGGGTGCGAGTCCGCAGTGTGCGGAGCCGGTGACGGGATCTTCGTCGATGTGGAAGTGCGGATAGAAACAGCGCGAGACGATGTCGGCTTTGCCATTCGTGCCCGCTGCGGTGACGATGATGCCGCGCGCCTCCTCGGTAGCGGAGAGTGCGGCGATTTGCTTCAGGTCCGGCCGGAGCGAGCGGACGGTGGACTCGTCTTTCAACTCGACGAGGTAGTCCATGCGGTTGCGGCCGACGAAGACCGGCTCTGCTCCGAGCGTGGCGGCGAGACCTTCCGGCATAGCGGCGAGGGAGACGGGCTCGGCGGGGAAATCGAGCTCGATCCACGTGACGCCGTTGGTATGCAATCGCTCCGAGGTCAGGAGGCCGCTGCGGGTGTGGAAGCGCGCCTGCTCGTTGGCCGCGAGCGCGCCGGTCTCCCACAAGTAGTGGGCACTTGCGAGCGTGGCGTGACCGCAGAGATCGACTTCGCCGCCGGGGGTAAA
>JAUTWX010000045.1 GCA_030838385.1 Acidobacteriaceae bacterium | reverse complement strand
GCAACTGCTCCACCACGGAGAAGCCGTCGCAGCCGGGCAGCATCACGTCGATCAGCATGACATCGATGGCGGCGTCCGGGGCGGCGGCGAGCTCGAGCGCGGTTTCACCATCGGGCGCAATGCTGGCGCGGTAGCCCTCCGCTTCGAGATTGAATTTCAAGCCCTGGGCCAGATGCTCTTCGTCTTCCACGATGAGGACGTGCGGCGTGCCGCTCATACGGTGGCACCACCCTCGAACCTGCCGCCGGGCGTGAGGATGCGTGGCAGCTGCAAATGGATGGTGGAGCCGCGGCCTTCACCGGCGCTCTCGGCAAAGGCGTCTCCGCCATGTTGGCGCGCGATGGAGCGCACCAGGAAGAGGCCGAGCCCGGTGCCTTTCACGCGCAGGATGCTGCGATTGGGCACGCGATAGAAGCGGCGAAAGATGCGCTTGAGCTGCGGCTGCGGGATGCCCAGACCCTGGTCGGCGACGCTGACCATGACCCAGGCATCGCTTTCGACCGAAAGCACGATGGAGAGATGTGCGCCGTCGGGGGAGTATTTCACTGCATTGTCGATGACGTTGAGCACCGCCGTGCGCAGTTCCTCCGGATTGCCGGCAACGTCGAAGCTGGAGCCTGTCTGCAGCTCTCTTCGCTCCACGTGGATTGCGTCCGCGTCGAGATGATAGCGGAGCACTGCGGTGGCGGCTGCCTGCTGCACCAGTTCATCCATATCCACACGGACGCGTACCTGGGTGCGCGTCCGTTGGCCGAGTTCGCCCGCTTTCAGCACCTGCTCCACGGTTGCCATCAGGCGGTCCGTGTCCTCGCTCATCACGGCGAAGAACTGCTGCTGCTGCTGGTGCGAGACCTCGCGTCGGCGCATGGTATCGAGATAGAGACGGATGGAGGTGATGGGCGTCTTCAGCTCATGCGTCACGGCGTTCAGAAAGCTGTCCTGCTGCTCGTTACGCCGCACTTCGCGCACCAGAAAGACGGTGTTGAGGATGAGTCCGACGATCAGCAGGCCGAAGAACGGTATGCCGATGATCATGGGGGCGAAGCGCCGCCAATTGAGGATGATCCAGCCAACGTTGAGGGTGACGGCGACGCCCACCAGACAGACACCGAGCGCGATGAAGAAGAACATCGCCCGACCGCGCCGCGTGATCCGCATAGGCATGAGTGTGAGCCGGTGAATCACAAAAGTATAGGAGCGAATTCCCGCTATTTGCGCGGTCTGCTCTGTCTTAGTGCGGCTTTTCTTGAGGGAAAAGCCGCGTCCCAAGAAGTTGGCTTCGGCGTATATCGGCGGGAAACGCTCAAGCGGCGCCGCAGGGGCGCCGCTATGTCCGTGCGGTGATGTGTATCAGGCAGCGCCGGCCGGGCGCGGGTTCGCGGGATCGTACTGCGCGATCTTTACCTGCTTTGCCAGACCAAGCTTCTTCAACAGCCAGATGCCGTAGTAGTTGGGGTCGACCTCGTACCAGGCGAGGCCGTGGCGCGCCGAGACGGGATGCGCATGATGGTTGTTGTGCCAGCCTTCGCCACCGGTCAGCAGGGCGACCCACCACAGGTTGCGCGACTCATCGCGTGTTTCGAAGCGGCGCGAGCCCCACATGTGCGTGGCGGAGTTGACCAGCCAGGTGGAGTGCAGGCCAAGCGTGACACGCAGGAAGATACCCCACAGCACGCAGGGCCAGCCGCCGATCGCCAAAAGGGCGAGGCCGACGATGACGAGCGGAACCCAATGGTAGCGGCTCAACATGCGATGCACGGGATCTTTCGCGAGATCGGGAGCGTAGCGGGAGAGCAGCGCGGTTTCGTGATGCAGCGCGTCGCCCTTCAGAATCCAATCCACGTGGGCCCACCATCCGCCGTCGTGCGGCGTGTGGGGATCGCCTTCGTGGTCGCTGAGCTGATGATGGACGCGATGCGTGGCTACCCAGAAGATCGGTCCGCCTTCAAGCGAGAGCGTGGCGCAGGCGGTCATCGCATATTCCAGCCACTTCGGCACCTTGTATCCGCGGTGTGTCAGTAAGCGGTGGTAGCACATGCCGATGCCGACGTTGATGGAAAGAACGTAGAGAACGACAGCAGCGATGAGTCCCGTCCAACTGAAGAAGAAGAGGGCAGCCACGGCGCCGATGTGGAAGGCGAGCATGAAGCTGGTCGTCACCCAGTTGCGGCGGAAGTTCTGGCCGGCCCGGCCCAGTACCGGCACTTCCGGCTTGCTGCGCGCACGGGCTGCAGCGGGCGCTGACGGCGCCGGGGCGGGAGTGGCGATAGTTTCGAGTGGCGTTTCTAGCAACATGTAAACGAACCTTTGTTGAAAACTGTGGGATGTCCTACTTCGACCCTACCAGCCATCTAGAGCGGCCCGCGTAACAGTTTTGTAATCGCAGTACCCTCGTAAGTGTGAGACAACTGCGAACGGGAGTGTTACGAATGAAGCACGGGATCTGGCTAGTTCTTTCTCTTGCAGTTGCTGCAACCTGCGCCGGTGCGCAGCAGACGCCCATCGATCTGCCGACCAGCAAGCAGTTGATGCCGGTGCCGGGCACACCGCAGCGCACCAACAGCCTGCCCATGGCGATTGCTGCTTCGCCGGACGGCCGCTATCTTGCGCTGTTGAATGCGGGGTATGGGACCTATGAGTCCGAGTACCAGCAGTCGATCGCGGTGCTGGATACAAGCACGGGCAAAGTAACGGATTTTCCTGAAGCGCGCACTGCGCCGGGCATGCCCCAAACGTTGTACCAGGGGCTCGCTTTCAGCAGTGATGGCGCGCACCTCTACGCATCGTTCGATTCGCTCTCCGCACCGGTTGCGAGCAAACCGCGCGAGACGGGGAATGCCATCGCGGTGTATCGCATCGATGCCGGGCGTGTGACGCCCGAACGGCTGATTCCCATCCCGCTGCAGACACTGGCGGCGGGCCATACGCAGAACCATCTGGATGCACCGGTGTCTGCGGGCAAAGCGATTCCTGCGCCGGCCGGGCTCGCTGTGGTGAAGGGCAGTGACGGCGCCGAGCAGTTGCTGGTGGCCGATGGCCTCTCCGACGACGTTCTGCTGATCGATGCGGCAAGCGGCGCCGTGCGGCATCGCTTTGATCTTTCGACGAGTCCTGTGGTTCCGTCGACCTATCCCATTGCGGTCACGGCGACGCGCGATGGCAAGCGGGGATTTGCGGCGTTGTGGAATGGGTCGGCTGTCGCCGAGCTCGATCTTGAATCGGGCAAGGTGGTCGGCACGGTGGCCTTGATGCCTCCCTCGGAGGCGACCTCACCCAGCTCGCATCCCACCGCGCTGGCGTTGTCGCCGGATCAACGGATGCTTTACGTTGCGCTGGCAAATCGCGATGCTGTGGCTGCCGTCTCATTGCGCGGCACCGGGACCAAGCTGGCTGGGATGAAGCTGGCCGGCATCTTCGATACGCGGCTGCCCGGTCAGACCTATTTCGGCGGCGAGCCGAATGCCCTGGCGCTGTCTGCGGATGGCCGGCACCTCTACGCCGCGAATGCAGGAACGGACTCGGTTGCGATCTTTCGCACGCGCGGCCTCAGCGCAGGCAGGCCAAAACAGGCTGATGGCTTTGTGCCCACCGAGTGGTTGCCGACAGGACTCGCCGTCACCGGCGGCCGGCTCTATGTTGCAACCGGGAAGGGCAAGGGCACCGGACCGAATAAGGAGCCGCAGAAGCGCGTTGCGGGACTTCCGCAATCGCACCGGCCTTCCACCTATATTGCGACATTGCTGTATGGCTCGGTTGCCGCGGCGGATCTTGCGCAGCTCGATGCGCATCTGGCCGAGCTGACCAAGCAGACCGTCGCCAGCAACATGCAGAATGCGGCTGCCGTGCACATCCGTTTTCAAAGCGGCGCTAATCCCATCCGGCACGTGATCTACATCATCAAGGAGAATCGTACCTACGATCAGGTATTCGGCGATCTGCCGGCGGGCAACAACGATGCCAGCCTGACCATGTATGGCCGCAGCATCACGCCGAACCAGCACAAGCTTGCGGAACGGTTCGGCATCCTCGACAACTTCTACGACTCAGGTGAGGTGTCGGGCGATGGCCATGTCTGGTCAACGGCTGCGATCTCCAGCGACTACACGGAGAAGACCTGGCAGCAGTCCTATCGGGGGAAGGAGCGGGTCTACGACTTCGAGGGCGTGGTGGAGAACGGCTTCCCGCTGACCGAGAAGATTTCCGATGTGAACGAGCCCGCGAGCAGCTATCTGTGGACCAACCTGGCGCGGCACCACAAGACGTATTTCCATTTCGCCGAGTTCATTGCTACACACTTCTGCGGCAGCGGAGAACCCGCACCGCGGCAGAGCCCGACAGAAGGCACGCCGGAGCCGGAGAGAAAAAAGTGCGTTACACCTGCTATTCGGCCCGGAGGCGCGGTGCCGGAGAACTACGGTGGCGGCACGAGCAAGTATCCGTGGGCCATTCCGCTGATTGCGCAGAATGTGGCCACCAAGCCGGAGCTGGTGGGGCACTTCGATCCGAACTATCCGGACTTCCAACTCGACTTTCCGGACCAGATGCGTTTTGAGGAGTTCGATACGTATTTCAAGCGATGGGTGACAGAACGTAACGGTGGTCATGACGAAATGCCCGCGTTCGTGATGCTCCGCTTCCCCAACGACCACACGGAAGGTACGCGCGCGGGCAAGCCGACGCCGAGTTCCTCGGTTGCCGACAACGACCTCGCCGTCGGCCGCGCGGTCGAGGCGATCTCGCACAGTCCGTATTGGAATGACACGGCGTTCTTCATCCTGGAGGACGATGCACAGGCCGGCGCCGATCACGTGGATGCGCATCGCAGCACGGCGCTCGTCATCAGCAAATATGCGCCGCGGCAGACGAGTCCGCTGGTGGACCATCACTTCTACACCACCGTCAGCATGGTGCGGACGATGGAAGACCTGCTGGGCCTTCCGCCGATGAACAATAACGACGCATTCGCGCCGCCGATTGCGACGGTCTTTGCAGGCGCCGGGGATCAGCCGGGCTTCGATGCGGACTACTCGAATCGCGACAATGGGCTGATCTATACGGCAAACAAGCCATCCGCACCGGGCGCGAAGGAATCCGGCAAGATGGACTTTCGTCATGAGGATCGCGCCGATCCGCAGAAGCTGAACGTGATTCTGTGGAAGGATGCGAAGGGCAACGCGCCGGTGCCCGCGGTGCTATTGGTGCCGGTGAAGCATCGGAAGGATGACGACGACTAGTGCGGCTCGCTTAGAAACAGAAGAGGCGGCCAGTGGCCGCCTCTTGTTGGCTGCGAACAAATCTCAGCCGACGAAGTCGACCTTGACCGGATGCTTAATGATGCCGCGCTCGTGGCCGAGTTCGAGCAGCTTGCGGATCGCCTCTCGGCCGTCCTCGCCGTAGTTCAAGGTGCGCTCGTTCACGTACATGCTGACGAAGCGGTTTGCCAGTTGCGCATCGAGGTCGCGGGCAAACTGCATGGCGTAGGCCAGCGCTTCCTCGCGATGATCGAGCGCGTGCTGAATGCTCTCGCGCAGCGCCTTGGTGACCACGCGCATGGTCTCATCGCCCAGGCTGCGGCGGATCGCATTGCCGCCCAGCGGCAGCGGCAGGCCGGTCTCTTCGCGCCACCATTGACCTAGGTCCAGCACCTTGTGGAGGCCGCTGGCTGAGTAGGTGAGCTGGCCCTCGTGGATGATGAGCCCGGCCTCGTGTTTGCCAGCCAGCACCTGCGGAATGATCTGGTCGAAGGGGACAAGCGTGGTCTGCACGTCGGGTGCGAAGAGCTTCAGCGACAGCGCCGCCGTGGTGAGCTCGCCCGGAATAGCGATGCGGATGTGCTTGATCTCGTCCAACGTGAAGCGGCGACTGGAAACGATCATCGGGCCATAGCCCTCGCCCACGCTGCCGCCGCATGCCATCAGGGCGTAGTTGTCCTGCAGGTAGGGATAGGCGTGGAAGGAGATCGCGGTTACGTCGTAGAAGGCTTCGTGGATGGCCTTCTGGTTCAGCGTTTCGATGTCGGTCAGGGTGTGAGTGAACTTCAGGCCGGGCACGCGCACCTTATTGGTGGCGAGGCCATAGAACATGAATGCGTCATCGGAGTCCGGCGAGTGCGCGATGGTGATCTCGCGGATGCCGGTCTGGGTGTGTTCCAACTGAGGGGTGGTGCTCACGGTACTGGGAATCCTTTCCGCGTCGGCTGGAGAAAGCCGGGTGAAGCAAGTCAGTTGCTAATGTCCGTCTGGGCTATGTCCGTCTGGCTATTCCGTCTGGGAGGAGCGTTTTGAGGACGAGGTCCCGGAGAAGGATGCAAAGATCTGTGCGCAGGCTGCGGCAGCAACGATCTTGGCTGCGTCGCTGGCCAGGAAGGGGACAACGGACTCGCTCAACAGGGCAGAGATGCTGGTGTTCGCCAGTGCGCCCAGCCACAGAGTTCCGATGGCCAGCAGAATGACATCACCCGCTGCAGCGCCAGCCAGCGCAGGAAGAAACTTGCGTTTGCCATCGCGATAGATCAGCCCCGCAACTGCAGCGGCGAAGGGCGCGGCCAGCAGATAGCCGCCGGTCGGTCCGAAGAGCTGCGCGATGCCACCCAGGCCGTGCGGGCTGAAGACAGGCAGGCCAGCCGCGCCTTCCAGCAGATAGAGCGACAAGGCGGCGAAGCTAATCTGCGGCGCCAGCAGTAGTCCCAGCAGAAGCACGGCAAAGGGCTGCAGGGTGATGGGCACCGGCGTGAACCCCAACGGGATGGAGATGTGCGCGCACAGCGCCACCAGCGCCGTGGAGGCGATCACGATGCCGGACTGTCGCGCAAGATGACGCGCGCTGGCGGCAGTGCTGCTGTCCTGCTCTGTCGGGTTTACGGCTGTCTGGCGGATCATCGTTCTCTTCTCCTGATTCCTCTTCGGGGCCTTCGTAACGGCTAACGTGCGATCAGAGATTGTCTTTCACTTCCGTCCCTTCCGTCTCGGTGGCCGCGACCGCCTCGGCAGGCAGTTGCTTTCGATCGCGACGGATGTGCCGTGCCACGGAAATCGCCACCCATAGCAGTGCGCATAGACTCGCAATGAAGACCGCAAATAACCAGCGCATGCGTGAGATGCCGATCCTGCCCGTGTTCTTAGGCCGGCATGGTCAGAATAACAAACCGTCCGTGCGGAGACGCCGATCAACGAACGGACGAAGCGATCCACGCCAGGTAGGCGCTGCTGCCGCCTGTAACGTCCAGCACCAGAAACTCCGGAACCTCGTAGCTGTGCAGCTCGTGAACACGTGCGCGGACGGCGTCCACCTGTCCCTCCTGAGTCTTGATCAGCAGCAACACCTCATCGGCTGTTTCTACCGCCTCCTTCCAGCGATAGACGGAATGCACTCCGCCGATGAGATTGACGCAGGCAGCCAGCCGCTCGTCTACCAATGCATGCGCGATGCGCTTCGCCTCCGCACGCGGCGAAGTGGTCACGAGAATCAGGCGAGTGTCGGTCATACGGTGCGCCCGATCGCAGAAGGCTGTGCGAGAGGTGTGCGCTCTGCCATACAATCCTGGGCGGGCCGCATCCCATGCGAGAGTGTTGTCTGGGACAGAAGGACGCGGCGGCGCATGCACACTGCCGGTGGGCGGGGTGAGCAAATAGACAGGAGAGATATGGCCACAGAGATCAAGTTCGGAACCTCGGGCTGGCGAGCCATCGTTGCGGAGGAGTTTACGCTTGCCAACGTGCGCCGCGCCGTCACCGGCATCGCCACCTACGTTGCCAGCCAGCCGGGCAGCCACCGCGTGCTGGTGGGGCGCGATCCGCGCTTCCTGGGCGAGATGTTCGTGGATGAGGCGGCACGCCTGCTGGCCCAGCACGGTGTGACGCCTGTGGTCATTCCCGAGCCCGCTCCCACGCCCGCGATTGCCTATGCCATTCGCGAGCAGAAGGCGAGCGGCGGCATCAACTTCACGGCGTCGCACAATCCGCCGGAGTACAACGGGATCAAGTTCTCCACGCCCGACGGCGCGCCCGCGCTCCCGGAGACAACCGGCCAGATCGAGGCCGCTATCCGCGCTCTGGGCGATGCTCCAGTGGCGCAGGCCAAGCCTCTAGAAAACCCACAGAAGCTGCACGTGAAGCCGGATTACCTGAAGCGGCTGGGCGAACTGGTGGATTTCAAGACCATCCAGTCGTCAAAGATCAAGATCGTCTTCGACCCCTTCTGGGGAGCGGCACGCGGCTACACCTCAGACATCCTGCGCGATCACGGTATCGACGTGAGTTGCGTGCACGACTACCGGGATGTGCTCTTCGGCGGCCATGCTCCGGAGCCGGACGATCATCTGCTGGGGGATGCGAAGAAGAAGATGCAGGAGACGGGCGCGCACATCGGCATCGCTACCGATGGCGATGCCGATCGCTTCGGAATCGTGGACGCCGATGGGACGTTCATCCAGCCGAATTACGTGATTGCGCTCCTCTTTGAATATCTGATCGAGACGCGCGGCTGGAAGAACGGCGTCGCAAAGTCGGTCGCGACTACCAATCTGATCAATGCGATCGCGGACAAACAGGGCGTCGAACTGCATGAGACGCCGGTGGGCTTCAAGTTCATCGGTGAGCTGATTCTGAAGGATGCGATCGCGATCGGCGGCGAGGAGAGCGCGGGGCTCACCATTCGCGGACACGTGCCGGAGAAGGATGGCGTGATCGCCGGGCTGCTCATGGCGGAGATGGTGGCCCGCCGCGGCCGCAGCATCGGCGAGCAGCTCAAGGAGCTGTTTGGCAAATATGGTTCCTTCTATCCCGTGCGGGAGAACTTCCGCTTGACCGGGGAGGTGAAGCAGAAGTTCACTGAGAAGGTAAAGAAAGATCCCACGGAGCTCGCCGGCCAGAAGGTGAAGCAGGTGGTACGCACCGATGGGCTGAAGCTGATTTTCGACGATGGCTCATGGGTGTGCTATCGCCTCTCCGGCACGGAGCCTGTCGTACGCGTCTACACCGAGGCGCGCAATGAACAGGAGAGCGCAAGATTGACGCAGGCGGCGAAAGACTGGGTCCTGCAGTAGCAAGCAGGTCGGGAAGGGAATTCCGGGAAGTGAAAGGAATCAAGACACGTGGATAGAGCAGTCAACGCGACAGCGGCACAGACGCAGCCAGGCAGGCTGGCGCGACGCTTCACCGTCGCCACCGCCGCGTACGGTCAGAGGCGCCGCATCGCAACTGTCTTCGCCGTCGTGATCGCTGTGCTGTTGGGATATCACGCACTCTTCGGCGCGAATGGAGTGGTGGCCTATCGTGCCAAGCGCAGCGAAGATCGCGTGCTGGCGCAGCAGCTCGAGAAGATGAAGGTTGAGAACGGCCGCCTGAAGTCGCATGTCGAGCACCTGAAGACCGATCCCGATGCAATCGAGTACGAAGCGCACACGCGGCTTCGCTACGCCAGGCCGGATCAGGTGATCGTGCTGAATAATGCTCCGAACACCGCTGCGGCGCCCAATCCGAACCCCGCTACGCCGAATCGGAATAGCGGTGCGCCTGCAGACGGAACCAGGCCGGCGCACTGAGTATTGCCGCGGCATCGCGGTTTATACTGAGACTATGAACACAGCCGCGCCGCGCGATCGCTATCTCTTCGGCTCGCTGGAGAGTAGCGCCAAGAACCAGATGAAGGTGCAGGAAGCGAACTTCGGCGACGAACCGCCGGAGGGTATCATCCTCACGTCGCTTGATTTCGCGGTGAACTGGATTCGCAAGAGCTCTGTTTGGCCCATGACATTCGGTCTCGCGTGTTGCGCGATTGAGATGATGTCGATGGGTGCGGCGCGCTTCGACGTAGCGCGCTTCGGCGCGGAAGTCTTTCGTCCCTCGCCCCGTCAGTCCGACCTGATGGTGATCGCGGGCCGGGTCTCGCAGAAGATGGCGCCGGTGATTCGCCGGCTGTGGGAGCAGATGCCCGAGCCCAAGTGGGTCATCTCCATGGGCGCCTGCGCTACATCGGGCGGAGTCTTCAACAATTACGCGCTGGTACAGGGTGTCAATCAGATTATCCCTGTGGACGTGTACGTTCCGGGGTGTCCTCCACGCCCGGAGCAATTGATTTACGCCATCACTCTGCTGCAGGAAAAGATCCTGCGGGAGCGTGGCAGCCTGAAGCGGACCCTCAACCTGAGTTAAATACCCTCAATTTCAGGCGAAATAGTACTTGAATTGGGTGAATCTGCCATTAGGATGGTGCAGTCCGGAATTTGTTCCGGAATGGGTGCACCTTTTTTGGGGCGGCGACCTGGTGGTCATATGACGGGTTACTCTAGTGATGCTCCGGATAAGCTACTGATAATTCGGGCAACTCACCTACTAAAATGTGCACTAACCTAGGCAAACGCACGGTAGCTTTTCCTTGCGCTGCCTGCCCGTGGTCTTCCGGATGGCGAAAGTGTCTTGGGGTATGATGGGACACTCAAGTGCCATTCGTAATTGATTTGTATGACTTTCAGTACGGTTGCGGAGGATAGACGCATGCATTTACGTCCGTTGCATTCTCTGAGCCGGATTCTGCTCGT
>JAUTWX010000035.1 GCA_030838385.1 Acidobacteriaceae bacterium | reverse complement strand
CGACATCAGACGGTGAGGTAGGAGTCTGTGTCGTAGCAAACGCCGGAGGAAATCGGACGGGTGCTCCAAACCGATTCAGCTTGGAAACGCGAAGGGTGCCCCAGGTCTCGCTTTTGAGACCTGGGATCCTCCTAGGAAAGGCAAGTCGGGTCCGTCTTAAAGGCCGCAGCCTCCGCGCAACTAAAAGCGAGTCGTCAACCAGTCAAACGAACCAGCTGCTCAGCCTCGATTCTCGTCCCTAAAATCGAAACCTTAGGAATCTGGCCCCGCGCCATTGCCACTTCGTCACAACGGTACAGCCGAGGGCAATTCTGGCAATCCTTATAAATCTTATCCGGCAGAGCCGTCCGATCTTCCACCACCCGAAAGCCATGCCTGAAAAAGAAATCGGGGATGCGGGTAAAAAGACAAACACATCCGACACCGTGGTCCTCGGCCTCATCCAACAGCGACTGCAGCAGCAAGCCGCCGGTACCCTTGCTCTTGGCTTCTGGACGCACCACGATCGAGCGCACCTCCGCCAGGTGCGGACCATACAGGTGCAACGCGCCGCAGCCCTGAAATATCCCCTGAGCCGACTCCGCGACCGTGAAGTCGCGTACGTTCTCGCAAATCTCCGCAAAGGCGCGTCGCAGCAGGGTGCCGTCCGAGGACAGGCTATTCACCAGCTCATATATGTTCGAGGCGTCCTGTAATCTGGCCTTACGAATTTCCATCCATCTGTCCCATAGCCGCAGAAAGTCGTGCCTCCTGCGCTGCTAAAGCCTCACGCACTCGAGTGACCGCAGTGCCGCCAATCACATCGTGGCAGTTTATTGTTGCATCGAGCGTGACGCTCGAAAAAAAGTCAGCTTCGAACTCCGTCCCAAACTGCTGCAACTCCTCGAGCGTAAGCCCATCCAGTTCGCAACCCTTCTCCAAACCATACCGCACGGCCTGCCCGATTTTCTCGTGTGCCTTACGGAAGGGAACTCCCTTGTGCACCAGGTAGGTCGCGGCCGCCATGGCATTGAGATAACCGCTCTCACATGCGCTGCGCATGCGAACCGTGTTGAAGCGAAGCGCAGCGGTAAACCGGGCCAACAACCCCACCATCCGCTCCGCCGCTTCAGACGCCGAAAAGAGCGGCTCCTGGCTCTCCTGCAAATCTTTGTTATAAGCCAGCGGCAATCCCTTCAACAACATGGTGATCGTCTGTGCCGCGCCGTTGATGCGCGCCACTTTAGCTCGCACCAACTCGGTCAGATCGGGGTTCTTCTTTTGCGGCATCGCGCTCGATCCCGTCGAGAACGCCTCCGGCAGCTCGACAAATCCGAACTCCGCCGTGGCATAAAGCGTGATCTCTTCCGCGAACCGGCTGGCATGCAAAGCAATCAGCGTAAGCGCCTGCAAAAACTCAAGGGCGAAATCGCGATCGCTGGTCGCATCCATGCTGTTCGCGGTTGGCCCGTCAAAACCCAGTTCCCGCGCAGCAATCGTCCGGTCCAGTTTTAAAGTCGCCCCGGCCACAGCGCCAGAACCTAGTGGACAATAATTCAACCTGCGGCTCAAATCCCCCAGCCGGGTCATGTCTCGCAGCAGCATCTCCCCATACGCCTGCAGCCAGTGACCCACCAGTACAGGTTCGGCACGCTGCAAATGCGTGTAGGCCGGCATAACCGCGTCGCCCGCGGCTGCAGCCTGGGCAGTCAGCGCGCGCACCCAATCCCCCAGGCGGCCCGCAATCGACGCGCATTTCTCCCGCACGAAGAGCCGGAGATTCGTCGCAATCTGTTCGTTGCGACTGCGCCCGGTGTGCAATTTGAAGCCAAGATCGGCGATCCGCGCTACCAATTCCAGCTCCACAAAATGATGAATGTCTTCCGCTTGCGCGCAACCGTAAATGTCGCTGGGCGGACGCTGGGAGTACTCATCGCGAATCGCGTCCAGTGCGCCCAAGATCTTTTCCAGTTCCACCTCGGTCAGGATGCCCGCCGCGGCGATGGTCCGCGCGTGGGCCTTGCTGGCGGCCACTTCCTGGGGAAGAAGCCGCCAGTCAAATCCCAGCGATCGTTGCCATTGTTCGAAGTCCTGGTCCAGTGGCTCGCGAAAGCGGCCAGACCACATCTTCACTGGTGCGCCTCTTTCTTCTGCAGCAAGCGCGCACGCGTGCGGGCGGGCAGCCCCAGAATCTGGATGAAGCCCTTCGCATCCTTCTGGTCGTAGCTGTCACCCATAGTGAACGAAGACAAATCGTCCGAGTAGAGCGAGTACGGCGACTGCCGTCCAGCCACACCAATGTTGCCCTTGTATAGAGAAAGCTTCACCGTGCCGCTAACCAGCTTCTGAGTGTTGTCCACAAAGGCATCCAGGGCTTCGCGCAGCGGTGTAAACCAAAGGCCGAAATACACCAGCTCGGCATACTTCAGAGCCACCTGCTGCTTGTAGTGCATCACTTCGCGGTCCAGCGTCAATGCTTCGAGTTCGCGATGCGCCGACGTGATCAACGTCCCTCCTGGCGTCTCATAGAGCCCGCGGCTCTTGATGCCGACGAACCGGTTCTCCACCAGGTCAAT
>JAUTWX010000030.1 GCA_030838385.1 Acidobacteriaceae bacterium | reverse complement strand
GACGCGCACGCAGGCAGTCCGCGGAAATCCGATAGCGCAGCGAAGGGAACATGGTACGTTGCGGCAAGGAGGGAGCCTTCTTGCCGATCAGACGAAGCGTCCAACTATTTCTGTCTGTGCCTGTGATCGTTGCCGTGATGGTGACTTCAGGATGCCGTAGCCGGAGCGCGAAGAGTGGTCTCATTCCCGTACGGCTGCAGACGGACTGGTACCCACAGCCCGAACATGGTGGCTTCTACATGGCTCAGGCGAAGGGTTACTACCAGCAGGAAGGCCTCGACGTAACGATTCTGCCTGGCGGTCCTTACACAGTTCCGGCACAGGTAGTCTCCACGGGTGGAGCAGAGTTTGCCATGGGGTCGTCAGACCACACGCTGGAGGCGGTGTCGAACGGATTGCCTCTTCTGGCTGTCGCAGCTACCATGCAGCACGATCCCCAGGCGATCATGGTCCATGAGAACTCACCAGTAAAGCGCTTTGAGGATCTTAACGGACACACAGTCGCGCTCCAGCCCGGGTCCACCTGGTTCAAGTATCTGGTCAAGCGATACCGTCTCGACCGCGTGCGCGAGGTTCCCGCTACTTTCACGATTGCCAACTTCCTCACTGATCCGAATTACATTCAGCAGATATTTGTCACGTCAGAACCATTCTTTGCTCGCAAAGCTGGCGCGCCAGTGCGCACCTTCCTAATCAGCGACACCGGATTCGATCCATACCGGGTGCTGGTGACCACGGGCCCTTACGCGAAATCACACCCCGACGTGGTTGCGAAGTTCGTACGCGCCTCACTTCGCGGCTGGCGGGACTATCTACGCGACCCGGCCGATGCTCACGCGGTCATTCAAAGACTGAACCCAGCGATGAATCCGGAGCTGATGGCCTTCAGTCACGACACACTGGTCAATGGCCATTTCGTCGACGGCCAGAGCGGCGCAGAAATTGGGAAATTCGATCCGGCTCGCTGGGCCGCGACACACCAGCAGCTTACGGACTTGAAAGTGATCGACAAACCGATTGACCCAGCAACGGCCTATACGCTTGAGTTTCTGCCGAAATGAGGAAGACCCGGCTCACCACCTGGTTCGTTGTTTGCGCAATTCACTCTAAACCGGTCCGATTGGCGATCAAGGCCAGCCTGACATGCCGTAGTAGAGAAATTTCAAATCCAGAGCCCATTCATGCGCCAAAGGTTAGAGGCCTTCTTCGAATTTTCCCGGCTCCATACCACATGGAAGACCGAGATCCTTGCCGGCTTCACCACCTTCATCACCATGGCCTACATTGTGCTGATCAACCCGGCCATCCTGCACGAGGCCGGCATGCCCCTCCAGGCGGTGACCGCCGCCACATGTCTATCGGCCGCGGTTGGCTGCATTCTCATGGGCGTACTGGCGCGATACCCCATCGCGCTTGCTCCGGGAATGGGCCTGAATGCTTACTTCACCTACTCAGTCGTTCGCGGACTCGATGTTCCGTGGCAGACCGCGCTGGGTGTCGTCTTTCTCTCCGGTGTCGCCTTCCTGCTGCTCACGTTGCTCGGCCTGCGCCAGAGGATTCTCCGCAGCATCCCGCATGAACTCAACTCCGCGATTGCGGCCGGCATTGGCCTCTTTATCGCCTTCATTGGGCTACGCAACTGCGGCCTCGTCACTGCGAATGCTGAAACTCTCGTCACGCTCGGCAGAATCCGCTCTCCCCAGGTAGCGATAGCGCTCTTCGGTGTTCTCCTTATCGCCGCCCTGGAGATGTGGCGCGTGCGCGGCTCCATCCTGCTTGGTATTGTGGGCACTACCCTTGGCGCATGGCTATTTGGTCTGGTGCACTGGAAGATCCAGCCGTATCAACCGCTCGCGATCCGCGCCACCCTCTTCCACCTGGACATACCGGGAGCGCTTCATATTGGGCTGATCGAGATCGTCTTTGTCTTCCTCTTTGTCGATCTCTTCGACAATTTGGGCACGCTCGTCGCCGTCACCAAAAAGGCGGGTCTGATCGATGCGAACCATGAGATTCCGAGGTTGCACCGCGTTCTGCTCGCCGACTCTTTGGCGACCCTCATCGGCTCGCTGGTCGGAACCAGCACGGTTACCAGCTATGTTGAGAGCGGGGCCGGTGTCGCTGCCGGCGGCCGCAGCGGAGTCACCGCTATCACGACCGGGCTGCTCTTTCTTGTGGCGCTGTTGGGCGCTCCGTTTCTTGGCGCGCTGCCCGCGGCAGCTACGGCGCCTGCGCTCATCATCGTCGGATCGCTGATGGTATCCACCGTGAGCGACATCCCATGGTCCGATCCGCTGATTGCCGTGCCGGCCTTTCTCACCATCATCATGATCCCACTCACCTACAGCATCGCGAATGGCCTGGGCATGGGCATTTTGTCCTATGCAGGACTGCGGATCCTGGCTGGAAGACTTGATCGAAAAGACTGGCTGCTTTACGTGCTTGCCATTCTCTTTCTCGCCCGCTTTCTCTACCTGAGCAAGGCTTGAACCTGGCACGGACTACACGGGCCTTATCCTTTTGCGCGTAGTCCTCTCGCCTGGAAAGTTGCTCCTGACACTGAGTAGGCTGCCAGCGGACAGCCTCGTTCTCTGTTTCTCCTATGTCTCAGCTTTTGTAAGTCTGCGACCAGGACATGACAGGTAGGGAGTACTTCTCGAGAAGGCTCGATGCGATCCGGACCCTGCAGCGACCTCCAAACCCAGGGACGAACTACCGACGAAATACCGGCAGCCGTGGAATACGGGCAGTGCAGATTGGTACAGTTAGAGCGACTGCAAGGCAGCTGGGTAAGGACCGTTCATGCCATTCCTTCATGATTTAAAGATTGCGCTGCGATCCCTTTCGCGCGTGCGCGCACTGTGGATCACCGTTGCCCTGACGCTGGCTCTGGGCATAGGTGCCAATGCGGCCATCTTCAGTGTGGTGCGTGCCGTGTTGTTGCGTCCGCTGGCGAACCGCGATGAAGATCGCCTGCTCTATGTACGACAGAGTATGCCGGGCATTGGTGTCGAGAACGCAACCTTTTCCATTCCTGAGATTCAAGACCTCGACCACGGGCTGAAGACGATCACAGAACTTGGGACGTTTTCAACGGCCGACTTCACCGTCGTGGGGCTGGGCACGCCGCGCCAGATTCCCGCAGGAGTGGTGGACGGCCACTACTTTGAAGTGATGGGCCTGCGCCCGGTGCTGGGACGGCTGCTGACGCCCCGCGACGATGGGCCCAACGCGGCGGGAGCAATTGTACTGACCTATCGCTTCTGGAGCGCATCGCTGCATTCCGACCCGAGCGTGCTCGGCAAGACGGTACGGCTGGATGGCATTATCGGCTCGCGGACGGCGACGATCGTGGGAGTTCTGGAGCCGTCGGTGCCGTACCCGGTGGAGACCGAGATCATCGCCAACATCGTGACGAGCCCGCATCATCTGTCGGCGACGATGGTTACTGGCCGTGAGCACCGCATGACAGAGGTCTTTGCGCGGCTGGTACCGGGAACGACTCTCGAGGCAGCGCGGTCGGAATTGCGCACACGATACGCGGGAATGACGGGCGCACATCCCGAGGTGTACAAGCCCGAGAACCATTCCAAGATCGATGTCTCGCGAATGCATGATCAGATAAATTCGCGGGCGAACACGATTCTGTGGGTGCTATTTGCGGCGTCGGGACTGCTGTTTGTAATCGCGTGCTCGAATGTCGCCAACCTGGTGCTGGCGCGGACGGTGCGGCGAGAATCGGAACTGGCCGTGCGCCTGGCGCTGGGCGCGAGCACGACGGCGCTGCGGCGATCGTTGCTGGCGGAGAGCCTGGTGCTGTGCGGGAGCGGAGTGCTGGCTGCCCTGCTGCTCGCATGGCCGATGGTGGCGGTGCTGGGGCGGTATGCGGCGCGTTTCTCGGTTCGCGCCGAAGGACTGACGCTTGACTTCAGCCTGGTGTGGTTTGGGGTTGCGCTGGCGCTGGTGGCGGCGGTGTTCCTGGCGCTGATTCCGCGGCTGCCCTCCGGAGACGCGCCGCTGGGCGCAACGCTCACCGGGGGCGGAGTCCGGGTGACGGGAGGCAGCGGTCGGCGGCTGCGCATTTTTGCCGTCATGCAGATCACAGCCTCCTTCCTGCTGCTGACCGGAGCGGCTGTGCTGATGCGAACGCTGTACACGCTCGAGCAGATGCGTCCGCCGTTCGACACTGCGCGCGTTCTCGCCGTCAATTTGCCGGTGATGTCGTATGGACGAACGCCGGAGCAGGTGCAGGATTTTTACCATGAAGTGCAGCGCCGGGTGAGCGCGCTGCCTGGAGTGACCCACGTCTCGACCGGATTCAGCGTTCCATGGCGTGACGATCAGGCGCTGGACATCAGCTTTGCCTTCGCAGCGCAGGGAGCAAAGCGCAAGAACGGGCTGGACGATTGGCGAGCGAAGTTCCGGTCGGTATCGTCGGGCTATTTCGAGACGCTGGGTGTGCCGATCGTTGAGGGGCGCGACTTCAGAGACTCGGACAAGAACGGCGCAGAACGCGTGGTGATAGTGAGCCAGAGCCTGGCGCAGAAGCTGTTTCCCGGCCAGCAGGCGCTGAATCGCGAATTCCGGTGGACGGACGGCGTGATGACGTTTATCGGCATCAGCATGGAGCCGCGGCGGATTGTCGGGGTGGTGCCCGATCTCGATGACGAGAACATTATTCCGTCGCCAGCTATGACGGTGTATCAGCCGACCGATCAAGAGGGATGGGAGGGACGCCTTTTTGTACGCGCGGAGCAGGATCCGTACGCGCTGGCACCTGCGATCACGCGCACGGTACACGAGATTTCGTCGGAACAGCCGGTGGAGCGGGTGGGCACCCTTCAGGACATTCGCGCAGAGGTACTGACGCCGGACCGGTTGAACGCGGTTGTGTTCGGCGGATTCGCTGCGGTGGCGTTGTTGATTTCCGTAGTCGGCGTGGCGGGTGTGCTTGCGTTTTCTGTGAGCGGGCGCACGCGCGAGTTCGGCATCCGGATGGCGCTGGGCGCGCAGCCGCGGGACATTCTGACCGATGTGCTGTCTCAGGGGATAGCGATGGCAGGAATCGGCGTAGGCGTGGGCGCGGTGCTCGGGTTTGCCTTTGCGCGCGGGATCAGCAGGTACGTAACGGAGGTGCATCTGCCGGGGATACTGTCGTTTGGCGCGGCGGCGTTCGTTATTCTGGCGGCGGCAGTCATCGCGTCGGCTGTGCCGGCGGCGCGCGCGGCACGCGTGAACGCGGTGGAAGCTTTGCGTTCGGAATAGTCTGTCGGGAGGATATTCGGTGAACGTAATGATGCCGGCCTGCCCTCTGCAATCAAGACCTTCAATTACGCGGCGACCCTGTGTAAAGGTTCCATCACGTTTGCGGCGCCGATGTGTTACGCCTTCGGCTGATCGGCTTGACCATCGGAGGCCTCACTGGTGTGTTTCTCGCATCCTTGGGAATGGATATCCAGCTCACAGAAACCTACTTCGTTGTAGCCCACTTCCACTACATCATGGGGGCACCTTGATGAAAAGGCGCCTCGTCGTCAGTATTGACACCCCTCCACTTCTAGGGCTAAGCTGTTCGATACCAAGTTCCATAGGGGTTGAGAATGGCGAGGAACGATCTGCAGGGGAGCCTGGACCTGCTGGTGCTGAAGACGCTTTCGCAAACCGGGAAGCTGCACGGCTATGGGATTGTGCTGCACATCCAGCGGGCCTCCGATGAGCTGCTGCGCGTGGAAGAGGGGTCGCTGTATCCGGCGCTGCACCGCATGGAGCAGAGCGGATGGATCGCGGCGGAGTGGGGGCTGACGGAGACCGGCAGGAAGGCGAAGTATTACCGGTTGATTGCTACGGGGCGGAGAGAGCTGGAGAGGGCAGAGAAGAGCTTCGATCAACTGGTGAAGGGCATCCGTGCCGTGTTGCGGTATGCGTGAGGTGCGCTTATGTCGATCTATCGCCGTATCTCAAATCTCTTCATGCGCTCGAAGGTCGAGCGCGAGATCGACGCTGAGCTTCGGGCACATGTCGAGATGCGGATGGAGGACAATATCGCGGCTGGCATGTCTGCGGAGGCGGCGCGTCGGGATGCGCGGATTCGCTTCGGCAATGCTGCGGTAATGAAGGAGCAGGCGACGGCTGCGGATGCTTCGTTGGCGGTTGCGAATACATGGTCGGATCTTCGCTTCGGCCTTCGGCAACTGCGGCGGTTTCCGATCTTCGCCCTTACCGCCATTTTGACGCTGGCATTAGGGATCGGCGCGACGACGGCAATCTTCAGCGTGACGAATGCCGTTCTGCTGCGCTGGCTGCCATTACCGCATCCGCAGCTACTGTATTACCTGCACGTGCCGACGGGACAGCCCTATGGCGCCTCGAATACGGGGGACGACGAGACGTCTTTCTCGCGGCCCACGTTCGAGTTTCTGCGACAGGATCACCGCGCCTTTTCCCAGGTGATGGCATTTGTGCCGCTGAGCAATGACAAAGTCGCTGTGCGAGCAGGTGATACCCCAAGCGCGGCCATGGGCGAAATGGTGAGTGGGAACTTCTTCTCCGGGCTCGGCGTGAAGATGACTCTGGGAAGCGGGTTCAATCTGGAGGATGAACGACACCATACGCCGGTGGTCGTGCTGAGTTTTGCCTACTGGACAAAACTCTTCTCGCGCAATCCTGGAGTGCTAGGCCAGGCGATCTATATCAAAGGCATTCCATTCGCGATTCTCGGGATTGCAGCCGAGGGATTTTCCGGCGTCGAGGCAGGTCAGTTCACGGACTTCTGGATTCCGCTGCAAAGCCGTCCGGAGCTGAATCCGTGGGGCAATTCGCCGGATGACAACACGCTATACGGTTCGCCGAACTGGTGGTGCATGCGGCTGATTGCGCGGCTGGCGCCGGGTATGAATGCGCAACGCGCCGTGGCGGAAGCGACGCCTGGATTTCAGGCGGCGGCGTATGCGAGTCTGGGGAAGCCCGACGCGAAACATCCGAAGGTGATGCTTGCACTGGTGCCGGCGAAGGGCATTCAGGGGCTGGGGGACAACTATCGCGCGCCGGTGCTTGTCTTGATGGCGCTGGTCACACTGGTGCTGCTGATTGCGTGCAGCAATGTGGCGATGCTGATCATTGCGCGGAACGCATCGCGGCAGCGTGAATTTGGTGTGCGGATGGCGCTGGGCGCGCGGCGGTCAACACTTCTGCGGCAACTGCTGGTGGAGAGTGGATTGCTGGTCGTCTCCGGTGCAGTGCTGGGGTGGTTCTTCGCGGTGGTCGCCACGCGCGCGTTGGCCGCGTATTCGCAGTTGGAGGTGAGCCTGGCGCCGGACGGCACGGTCTTACTGTTTAGCGGAGCGGTTTCGGCTCTGGCGGCGCTGGTCTTCAGTCTCGTACCGCTGCGGGCTGCGACCAACGCTCCGGTGACGCTCGCGCTGCGAACGAGCGTGGGCGCGAGCTATCTACAGCGGCGCAGCGGAAACGCGATTCTTGCGCTGCAGGTGGCGCTGTGCTTCACGCTGCTGACGGCGGCAGGGCTGCTGCTGCGCACGCTGATGAACTACGAGCACACGGACCTCGGCATGCGGACGCAGGGGCTGCTGGTCTTCGGGATCACACCGCAGCAGGCGAAGACCAGTGAGGCGAAGTTCGTGTTTTATCGAACGCTGCTGGAGCGGATGCGCGCGATGCCCGAGGTGGCGTCGGCGACGTTCGCGGATAACCGCTTGGGTAGTGGCTGGAGCAGCAATGACGAGCCTACGGTGGACGGTGTGAGGGTTCCGTTCGACCAGGTGCCGTTGCGGACGAATAACGTTGGGCCGGAGTTCCTGCATACCTTCGGCATTCCTCTGCTGGAAGGCCGGGATATTCGCGATACCGATACGTCGACCTCGCAGCACGTGGTGGTGGTGAATGAAACGTTTGTGAGGAAGCTGCTGCCGCACACGGATCCTATCGGGCATCTGCTGGGGAATCCGAAAAAGCATCCGTACACGATTGTGGGGGTTGCCAGGGACAGCAAATATAGAAGTGTGGACGAGAAGCCGCAGGCGATGGCGTATTTTCCGTATACGCAAGGTACTGGTGCGTCGCCCACGCTGCAGGTCGAGCTGCGCACGAAGGGCGACCCGGAGGCGCTGCTGCCCTCGGTCGAGCGAGTGATCCACGAAATGGATCCGAACATTCCGCTGGAGAAACCGATGAGCCAGGCGGCGGTCTTTGAGGACTCATACGCGCAACAGCGCCTGTTCTCGCGGCTGGCAATGTTCTTCGGTCTCCTGGCTGCGCTGCTGGTGGCGATCGGGTTGTACGGGACGCTGTCGTACCGCGTCAGCCGGCGGAGCACGGAGATCGGTGTGCGGATGGCACTGGGCGCGCAACGAGGACGCTTGCTGCGGATGGTGATGCGCGAATCGTTGCTGATTGCTACGCTGGGCGTGGCGCTGGGAATCCCGCTGGCCATGCTAACGGGACATTTCCTGGGCTCGATGCTATACGGGCTCGAGCCGTACGACCGGTGGACGGCTCTGGTGTCGCTGGTGGGAGTGGTCGCGATCGGCCTGGTGGCGGGTTATCTACCGGCTCGGCGCGCCGCGTCTATTGACCCGATGCAGGCGCTGCGTAGCGAATGAAGCCAAGAACACGCGCCGCTGCCGATCTTGCGGCGTGCCAGCGGCGGCCGTGAGTGAGGCTGCCGTGAGCGAAATGCAGCTATCTTAGGGCCTATCAAACGAATCCCTGGCAACGTAGGAAAGCCTTTCGCATCTACTTCTGAAATCCCACAGAGAATGATTGATCGGTCGCTTCTGAACAACCCGCTATTCCGACGCAAGCACTCAGCTCAGGAAGTTCGCAGCGTCGAGAATACCTCGACGTGGAGGAGGCGGAGGCAGCAGCACCCGCACTGGCACATCTGCTGCACGTACAGCAACAAATTGATTTTAATGGCTTTATGGTGACCCTGGGAAGATTCGAACTTCCGACCTGCGGTTTAGGAAACCGTATTGATTCTCTTTGCATTGGAATGCATGGGTATGCATTGCGCTGAATAAGCCTTTATATTGCAATATATACAGGCAAACTGACCGCTGCATAGCTATGCACTTGAACGCATGTTTTTCCGGTACAAGGTGTCACCAAAAGTGTCACCGGTTTGGGCAGCTCATGTCTGGCGATGGCCGGACCATCCGCGAACTCTAAAAGGCGGCAGGCATCGCGGCAGGGCATCGCGCCATCGCGATTACAGCACGTTACTCGTACTTGTCACCGCGAGACGCACTGTCTGTGGTTGATCGCATCGCCGGAACCGCCTTCTTGGGGGGCCAACATGCATCGGTACGTGCACCTGGTGCCGGAGCGAGAGACTTGAACTCGCATGGAGCTAGCCTTCCTATCGATTTTAAGGCCGCCGCTGATGACCCTCTGGGAAAGACCGGCATCGCGCTTTGGGGTGGCGTTCTCCTACTCCTGTTGCCCCGGCGTCTTCGCTCTCGATGGCTGCGGGCGGCAATGATGCTCCTCGTGGTATCTGGATCGATGCTGTCGCTCTCGAGCTGCGGTGGTACTGGTAGCTCGCTTGCCCAGATCGGCGGTTCGCTTCCCCCAACCGGCCCGCCTCCTCCATCCGGTCCTCCTGGCGCACAGACAGGAAACTATACGGTCACCGTTTCGGCGACGAGCGATACGACTGTGCCGGCGCCCCCGCCAGTAACGGTCCAGCTCACGGTGGATTGATCATGCGAGCCATGTTTCGGCGCTGATAGCCTGCCGGGGTTGGCGGAACGCTTCCTCTTGGTAAAATGAGTAAGAGCCGCTGCATTCTGCCGGCCCATCACCGAAAGATGTCACAGTACGTTTCCCTACCCCGGCGCTGTGCTCATGGCACCCTTCGCGGTGCAAGCCTCGGCTGGCGCCTGCCAGTCTCAGCCCCTTGCCGCCATGGCCTATTCGCTTGACAATGGCTCAGTACTTGGCTCCCTGGATTGCCCTCGTGGGGCCGCGAATCTGACCTCTTCAAGGTACCTAAAAGAGACGCTCAAGGTCGTTCCGGTCATAGTGGGAGCGAACCGAGTTGACGACCGAGCGGCGGATCTCGTGGAGACGAGGGAGCCAGGAGATGGGCCGCGGCATGGGGAGCCTCCAGGCTGGAAATCCAGCGCTGGCGCAAGTTTAGGAGGTTTCCGAGGAGAAGGGAATAGCTGCGCATACGCGCAATAACTCATGCTCACAGGCATGGCTGACCGCACTGCGCCGTCGTTCAGGGCTTAGAAGTTTCCCGAGGCGATGTCCTTCAGCACCAGCTTGTCCAGGCTCAGCTCAGCTACTA
>JAUTWX010000018.1 GCA_030838385.1 Acidobacteriaceae bacterium | reverse complement strand
CCGCGAGCCGCTGGGGCGTTCGCGTTATGAGTTCCAGGCGAAGTTCCCGGATTCAACCTCGATGATCGGCGAATTCTCGATGGCGAACGAGCCGAGCCTGAACATCCCATACATCTACGACCGGCTGGGCGCGCCGTGGAAGACGCAGAAACGCATCCGCACGATCCTGGATGCGTATTTTCGCGATGATCTGCAGGGGATTCCGGGTGATGAGGATGGCGGCGGGTTAAGCGCGTTCGTTGTCTTCTCAATGATGGGGATCTATCCAGTGATGCCCGGTGTGCCGGTGTATGACGTGGCCAGCCCGGTGTTCACGAAGGTGACGATCCACCTGAAGAACGGCAAAGAGTTTGTGATTGCCGCACCTGCTTCTTCACGCGACAACAAGTATGTGCTGAGCGTCCGCTGGAATGGCAAGGCACTGGACCGCCTTTGGATCGAACACAAAGACGTGGCGAACGGCGGCACGCTCGAACTGACGATGGGCGATGCGCCGAACACGTCGCTGGGCTCGCAGGAGAAATCCTTGCCGCCGGCTTCGATGACGGTTGATCCGTCGCGCTTCGAGTAGCGACGTCTTACCAGTCGACGCTGGCGCCGCAGCTCAAACGTCGATGTTCGTCTCAGGCGTGAAGGAGATCCCGAGCCCTTACTGGCTGGTTTTCCAAGTGCATGAAGCAATGGTCGTGTTCGGACCGATGCACCTTGCGAGAATCAGTATCGTGAAGTCGGCCAGTGTTCGGCGATCCGCTGACCGCTGGGTTGAAGCCGATTTCAAATGGCGAGACCAGTGCTCAGCGGGAATGAGGAACGAAGTTCCCGCAATACGGGGTTTGCGGTAACTTGCAGAGACTCGTCGGGAATTCGCCAACGGTATCCCTTTTGGGGTCAGGGTCGGGTATTGGCGGTATCCCCACCCTTCGCTTTGCTCAGGATGGGGACCCGGGTTTGGTGGCGCCGCGGCAGGATCCTTCATGGAGCGCATGCAGGCGCCTCAATCCTCTACAAACATCAGCATTCTCAGGCTGGAAGAAGGCGATGTCTCGGGTTGTAGATGTAGTTCACGAACGCGTATCCCCACGGCATGGCAACGATCGGCAATATCACCCACAAGAACGCTGAGGTAGTCCCTTCTGCCGGTGATCCTGCGAGTGTTCCTCGCGACCAGAGTGGATACGCCACAAGGAGAAGCCAGAGCACTTTGTAGAAGATCTCCAGCAGTACGATGGGGAGGATTTTCAACGGGCGAATGATTCCCAGGCCGGCCAAGGTGGCGAAGGCTGTCCAGACGCACCAGGCGACGGCATCGGTGGGTTCCCAGGGTCCTTTGTGGGTGAGGATGTGGGTCCATGTCTGTTTGCCGAGGACGAAGAACATCAGGATGTAGAGCAGCCGCAAGAGGTAGATGTTGATCGGGCGCACACCCTCATATTTGTCGGCACGGTGGAAGATTGCTAAGGGGCTGAAGGTCATGGGAATCTCCTTGGTTGGTGGGCCCGGTTAAGAGTGCAGGAGGAACAGTGAGTTTCTAGTCTTCGTTGTCGCGGTCGAAGACGAGGATCTCGCCGGGCTGGCAATCGAGCGTTTTGCATATTGCTTCGAGTGTGGAGAAGCGGATTGCCCTCGCTTTTCCGGTTTTAAGGATCGATAGATTCGCGAGAGTGATATCGACGGCCTCCGATAACTCGGTGAGAGACATACGCCGGCGTTCTAACACTTCATCCAGCCTGACCGCGATGGGCATGGCTCAAACCGTTCCTTCCAACTCATCTCTCATGGCAGAACCTGCGGCGAACACGCGACTGAGTACAAACACCATGAGGACAGCGATCCAGCCTCCGGGAGAGAACGTAACGTCAGGCGCAGCAGAGCCCAGGCTCGGGAAAAACTTCTCAAGCAGTGCTCCGGGGATGTCGAGCAACTGGAGTGCGAGAAGGGTCCAGCCGATGGTTTGAAGCCTGCGAGCGTTGGCGGAAATAAAAGGATCACCCGCACCCGCGCTCGCGATGATTTGAGCCAATGCCGCGAGGAGTCGATCGGTCGCCACAGCCATGGCGATGCCAAGCAGCATCAACAAGCGCAGGCCGGTCATCGCCGACTGGACGTCAATTCCAGCATTTTGCTGGAGGAGAAGCGCAGCGAACTGTGCGGAAAAAATCCAGGACAGAAGCAGCCCCACCACCACCGCCAAGAGGAACAGTCGATTCGTCACGATTGCAATGCGCACGACCAACCGTGAGCCCTTTATCAGCCGATCTTTGTTGTTATTGAGGCCATTTAGCATGGGTCGCTCCTTATCGATAAACAATAAGTCGCTATGCACGCTGCGTCAATAGAAATTTATCGACAAACGATAAATTCGAGGCGCCCCGCTTTCCAGAGGATTGCGAAATGGTCCGGGGAACTTGTGGCAGTGCTTACCAGAGCCACTGCTGAGAGCGGCGCCGTGCGCTTTTCAGCCTCTCCACATGGGGAATGCGTCTGCTGCGGGAAGACGCAGTGTTTCGAGCAGGCTGTGATCCGGGCTGTATACGCAAACCGGGTCCATCGCGGCTGCGTTGCCGGTGAGTAGAAGCGCCTGGCAGCGGCAGCCGCTGAAGTCCTGGTCTTTACGGGAGCAGGCGCGGCAGGTTTCGGGCATCCATGCATCACCGCGAAAGCGTTCGAACGCCTCCGAGTGGCGCCAGATCCACGACAGATCCCGATCGCGAACGTTGTCGAAGCGCATTCCAGGGATGACCGCGGCAGCATGACAGGGCAATGCCTGGCCTGTGGGATCGATGAGCATCACCTGCCGGCCCCACCCGCCCATGCAGGCCTTGGGAAAACGGCCATAGTAGTCAGGGACGACGGCTTCGATGTGAATCCTGCCCTTCAGCCGTTGGCGCGCGTTCTCGATGACGTCCAGTGACTGCTGGACCTGTTCTTCGGTCGGCATGAGCAAGCCACGATTTTTGAGCGCCCAGCCGTAGTACTGGACGTGTGCGATCTCCAGACGATCCGGCTCGAACTCCTCAGCCATGGCAATGAATACGTCGAGCCGATCCAGGTTCAGGCGATGGACGACCAGATTGATGGTCAGGGCCACGGGGAACTTCTTGAGAACCGGCAGGAGCGCGAGCTTGTGAGCATGGGCGCGTGTCCCCGCGATGTGATTGGCGGCCGCCTCTTCGAGATCCTGAAAGCTGAGCTGCACATGTTCGAGGCCGGCGTCGATGAGAGCGGCCATGCGCTCCTCGCCGAGCCCAATGCCGGAGGTGATCATGTTGACGTAGAGACCTGCATCGCGGCCGGCGCGGATGAGCTCGGGGAGATCGCGGCGGGCGAGGGGTTCGCCCCCGGTCAGATGGAGATGCAGGACGCCAAGCCCAGCAGCCTGTGCGCAGATGCGCTTCCAGTCGTCGGCCGATAGCTCCTCTTCGTGACGCTTCAATTCCAGAGGATTCGAGCAATAGAGGCAGTGGAGCGGGCAGCGGTGTGTGACCTCGGCGATGAGAGAGAGCGGCCCGGGATGCGTTTGCGGAACGGCTGTGCTCATGTCAGAGCCGGACCACGCCGCGCTGCTGCATGCGGTCGAGCAGCGCCTGGACGTCATGGCTGATATCGGCAGCGCTGGCGCCGGGATATTGCAGCAGCAATCTTTCGATGATCGCGCCGACGGTCTGCGCGCCATCCACCTCGAGCAGGATGTCGCGGGCAGGACCGGTGAGCTTCAATGCGCCTTCGGGGATGAGGAGCATGGCTTCGGTCGGATGCAGGCGGCAGCCGGAGGAGAGACGGGGAGTCGCGGTGAGTTCCATCATCTACACCTGAGGCGCAAAGCCGCCGGGTGGAATGTTGCCGGGCTGCACGTAAGCGTAATCGATGGCATCCAACTGCGCCCAGAGAATCTCGCACTTCCGGGTGAGCGCACCGATGGCAGATTCCTGCTGTTCACGGGTGGGTGCGTGGGTGCAAACGTAATCGAGGGCGAAGGCAGCGTCCTCTGGAGCCTGGGTGAGGCGCCCCTCGAAGTAGGCGAGTCCATGGGCCAGATAGGGATAGTGCTGGCGAAGCATCTCCATGCGGAGCGTGATGAGGTCGCGCGAGAAGAGCTCGGTGAGCGAGGAGGCAACGGCGACCAGCAGGGAGCCGTTCTGTACCAGTGACAGATACGCATCGACGGCGTAGCGCACTCCGGGGAGGATGCCGGAGCAGGAGGTCACCTGATCGCGCGTGAGGCCCGTGGCTTCGGCGAGCTGGATCCACTTCTCGATCCCACCGTAGCCGCTCTGGTCGCCATCGTGATCGAGAATGCGCTTGCGCCAGACGCGGCGAAATGCGGGGTCATCGCTCTTGGCGAGCACCAACGCGTCCTTGATAGGGATACGGCTCTGATAGTAGTAGCGATTGAGCGCCCACGCCTGCAGTTGTCCGCGGGAGAGCTCTCCGCGATGCATGCGCAGATGGAACGGGTGGCGATGGTGGTATTGAGCTTCGCCCACGGACTGCAGGCGGGCGCGGAGCTCCTCCCGCGTCAGCACGCGATGTGCGGCGATCTCTAGTTCAGGCGCCATCCGTCCGATGCTACCTCCCAACCGGCGTCGCGTACGAAGGCGTACTCGGCACTCTGGCGATCCAGAACCGGGTTGGTGTTGTTGATGTGGACGAAGACTTTGCGCGGATGGGTGACCGTACGAAGCAGTGCGATGGCGCCATCCTCTCCGCCGATGGGGAGGTGTCCGATCTGCCGGGCAAAGGGCGCGTCCGAGTGCGTGCGGTTCAACTCGTCGTCACTCCAGAAGGTGCCGTCGACGAGGATGGCATCGCACGATTCGTAGAGCGCCTTCCACTGGTCGGTGACCGCCGGGAGGGAGGGCGTGTAGGCGATGCGTCTTCCGTTTGACTCGAAGGCCAGTCCCAGGCTGGCCTGGCCGGGTTCTCCGGTATCGAACTCGCGGGCGTAGAGCGGAAGCGAGCCGGGAAGCGGTATGGGGGTGCAGGTGACCTCATCGAGAAGGAAAGGTGTGTTTGGCGAGATCTCGACCCAGCTCAACTGATTGGGGACGCGCGTGAGCATCTTGAAGAATGGATTGCTTTCAAGGACGCGGCGCACCAGGGATGTGGCGTAGATGGTGAGGGGCTGGAACTCTCGCAGCAAAAGTAGTCCGAGAACCTGATCGAGATCTGCGCCGGTGAGCACGATGCCGCTGATCGGAGTACTGCGCTGGCCATGGTCAGGCGAAGGGTGCAGCTCGTGATTGGCTTCGATCTGGAATCGCAAATCAGGGGAAGCGTTGATCAAGAACCAACGCTTGCCATTAGACGAGAGCGCCGCTTGTGTTTGCAGCCGCGGAGTCATGCGATCCGGACTTTGCCGGGCAAGGGCGCACAGCGGGCAGGCGCAATTCCATTGGGGAACGCCGCCTCCTGCTGCCGTCCCAAGCAGCTTGAAGTGCAACAAGCGTTAAATTTCCGCGGGTGCGTAGCAGTTGATTTCGCAGCCAAGGCTTACTTCTTCAAAATCAGGGCAGGTCCAGACCTTCATGTTCATCATCATTCCTCGCTATTGTTGCGATGCTGCGGGATGTCTTCCCGCTGCCGACGATGGTATCCGGACTACCGCGGAAACTCCACTGTTTCTCGGTCAGCGAATACGACCGTCCGGACCCGGAGTAACCAGAATCCGGGAGAAGCGTAACGATACGCGTAATACGGCTACTCGCCGGAGAGGGACTTATTCGCCGGAAAGGACAATGGGCAGGGTCGGGGTGCTGGAGCCGGCGGCGTTTTCTATGGTGATGCCGAAGCCCTTGGCTGCGACGCCGCTGGGAAAGTGAGGCAGCACGATCGAGGCGTAGCCCTCCGAGTTCGGCCAGAAGGTGCCGACCGGCATGGGCGCGCCGCCGCCGGCGGGCATCACCCAGAGCTCATAGGCCTTGCCCGCGGGCACGGGCTTGAGGTTGTTCGCTTCCATGACCAAGGCGCCGCGCTCGGCGAGGTAGACGGCGTGGGCGGTGGGCGCGGACGGCGTCTTGGTGGCGGTGAGAGTGACGCGCTGCGCGTCGGGCGCGTTCAGGACCTCGAGCACCTGCTGCGCGCGGGAGGCCTTCGCCGCCAGATTCGAGACCAGGCGGGATTCACCGTCGAGCGCGTCGTTGAGCGAACTGATGCGATAGCCGAGGATGCTGCACGCAATGGCGAGGCACGCGGCGATGGCCCAGGGGGTGATGACGGCCCATTTGCTGCGGCGCGTGGATGGAAGAGTGGTGATCTCGGTTTGCGTGGCGGTCATCTCGATTGGCTTCCCGTCTGGTACTGACGCGGATCCTGCCTGAGCAGTTTCACGCATGCGCTGTTTGAGGCGCTCGAAGGAACCGCCGGGCGCGGCCTGCTGGTCGACGGAGAGTGCGAGCAACGCGAGGTCATCCTGAATGCGGGCGAGCTCCTGCTGCGCCTGCGGATCGTTCCGCAGTGCGGCGGCCACGGCGGCCATCTCTTCCGCAGGAAGAGACCGCATCGCGTAGAGTGCGAGGTCCTCCTGCGAGATGGGTGCCGGATTGGAGCCGGGCTCGTTCATGCTTCGAATGCCTTTCGCAGAGTGATCAATGCCTGCCGAATCCTCGTCTTTACCGTACCCAGTGGATCGCCGGTGCGGCTGGCGATCTCGGTATGCGTCAATCCTTCGAAATAGGCGAGTTCAAGACTCTTGCGCTGCTCCTGGGGCAGGTTGGCGAGAACGCCGCGCACCTTCTCCATCATGGCATTGCGCTCCGCGTCGTCGGCGACGTTGATGGGCGACGCCAGCACCACGTCGTCGACCGAGTCGGTGAGCTTACGCCGGCGCAGCAGATCGATGGCCCGGTTGCGCGTGACTACTACCAGCCATGCACCCAGCGCGCCGCGTCCCTGGACAAAGGCGGTGGGCTTGCGCCAGAGCTGGAGGAAGATCTCCTGCATCACGTCCTCTGCCTGACCGGTGTCATGCAGGATCCGGAGTGCTACCGAGTACACAGCACAGCCGTAGCGCCGGAAGATGTCCTCCATCGCGTTTTCGTCCCCCTGCCCGACCCGCGACAGGAGCTCTGTATCTTCTGATCCGGTTGCGGTTTCGCTGTTGGATGTACGGTAGCCAGAGGGCTTCGGATTGGACTTCGAATTGGGCAAGGGGTCAAACATTCACAGGGCGCCCGGTCATCATACGCAACGCGACGGAGGGCTGTCACGGCACTGGAGAGTGCGCGGCGCCGGTGTGTTGGATGGTACGCACGCGGCTGAGGACGCAGAATGAAGGCACGCCTGGACAAGTTTCTGGTGGAGCGCGGGCTGGTGCCGTCGCGAGAGCGGGCGCAGGCGCTGATTCTGGCCGGGCGTGTGCTGGTGAACGAGCAGAAGGTGGAGAAGCCGGGAGCCGCGGTTGCTGCAGATGCGGCGGTGCGGCTGCTGGGCGACGACCTGCGTTATGTGAGCCGCGGCGGGCTGAAGCTGGAGGCGGCGCTCGCGCATTGGCAGATTGATGTGAGCGGGCGCACCTGCGCGGATGTCGGCGCGTCCACTGGCGGATTTACCGATTGCATGCTGCAGCACGGCGCGGCCGCGGTCGTGGCCATCGACACCGGCTATGGGCAGATTGCGCACAAGCTGCGCGTGGATCCGCGGGTGACGCTGCTGGAACGGACTAACGCTCGGCATCTGGAATCGCAACAAGTCGCATTACCGGTTACGTTTCTGGCTATGGATGTGTCGTTCATCTCGGCGACGCTGGTGCTGCCGGCGGTGGTGCACGCAATGCCGCTGCTGACGGAGATGGTGGTGCTGGTGAAGCCGCAGTTCGAAGCGGGACGCGAGCATGTGGGGAAGGGCGGAATCGTGCGCGATCCGGAGGCGCATCGGCTGGCGGTGGAGCGGGTGCGCGCTGCGGTGATGGAGCTGGGCGGCGAGGGAATCGAGGTGCTGGATTCGCCGCTGCTGGGCGCGGAGGGGAATCGGGAGTTTCTGCTGTATGCCAGTTTTCAGCGATAGAGATTTGCCCCGAAACCGGGTGCCCCATCCTGAACGGAGAAAGCGAAGAGAAGGGGGAGGTCAGCAAACTCGCCATCCGCGGTATCCCACCCTTCGCTTCGCTCAGGATGGGGCACCCCGGTTTCGGGGTGGTACCGGTGGAGATGCAGGTTCTTCGCGATGCTCAGGATGACACCGTTGGTTTATTGGAGTAATTCTGCGAAGCGTCTGTCTGGCTGACTTGCGGAGTTGCTTGTCACCAACTGCGTTCCAAACACGGAAGCCATTTGCCGTTCCATTACACTGAGGGGACCGATGCGCACGATTGCTGTGATTTCGAAGCCGCAGAAGCCGGATCTGGCTCCGATCCTGAATGAGCTGGTGCTTTGGATACGGGCGCGCGGAATGGAGCCGATTCTCGATCCGGTGAGCGGGAGTTACGTGCAGGGCGCGCGCATCGTGGCGCGGCACGATATGGCGGCAGAAGATCCGGAGCTGGCCATTGTGCTGGGGGGCGACGGCACGCTGCTGGCCGCGGCGCGCGTCTTTGCCAAGAGCAAGGTGCCAATCCTGAGCGTGAACCTGGGATCGCTGGGATTTCTGACTGAAGTGCGGCTCTCTGAACTGTTCACGAATCTCGAGGGGTGGAGCTGCGGGTCCTGTCACATCGAGGCGCGCGCGATGCTGCATGTGGACATTGTTCGCGAGGGACAGTTGTTCCGCTGCTACGAGGCGCTGAACGACATTGTGGTGTCGAAGGGAGCGATTGCCCGCATGGGCGACTTTCGCGTGCTGCTGGGCGAGCAGCTTGCGATGTCCTTTCGCGCGGATGGGGTGATCGTGTCGACGCCGACCGGATCGACGGCGTACAACCTGGCGGCGAATGGACCGATTATGGCGCCGGATGTGGACGCGATGATCGTGACCCCGATCTGCCCCCACCTGTTGACGCTGCGGCCGATGGTGGTGCATGGGGATGCGCAGATCAACCTGAGCGTGGTGGGCGTGCCGGACCAGACATTTATGACCGTGGACGGGCAGGAGGCGATCGAGGTGCAGGTGGGCGACAACCTGCTGTGCCGGCGCTCGGAATACACGGTGCAGCTTGTGCGGCTGCGCACGGACGGGTTCTTCGATGTGCTGCGGCAGAAGCTGAAGTGGGGGGAGCGGTAGCTTCCAGCTGCTAGCTCCCAGCCTCTAGCTCGGTTGCTCTTAGGCAGCTCCGGTTAATTCGTCGAGGAGGGTTTTGGCTTTGGTGGCGAGGGTGTGGGCGCCGTCCAGGTCGCCATTGTGCAGGGCGCGCTCTGCCTGATCGAGGAAGCTGCGAATCTGGGCCACGGTCTTGGTCTGGTCGCCATTGAGGTTGCGCAGGGAATTGACGCCGCGCTGCGTGGAGTCGATGAGATCGGAGGCCTGCTGGCGCGATCCGCTGCTCTCCGGCGACGGGGCGGCGGTGAGCTGGCCGATGGAGGTGGGGGCTGCGGTGTCGCCCTTCGGTGCGAGCGCGGTCACCTTGGCGTTCTGCCCCTCTGTGGAGGCGGGGCCGGTGGCGGCAGTTGCGGCGGCTTCCTTTTCACGGGCTTCGCGCTCACGGATCTCGCGCTCGGCTTCGACTTCGAGCTTGCGCCCGCGGCGGCGGCTGATGTGGGCGGGTTTCTTAGCCGCCGCCACGATGATGGAAGCGGGCGGCGGCGCGGGCTGTGCGCCGGGTGGCGGCGGAACCGGGAGCTCGGGGAGCGCGGGGTCGTTCTGGCTCATCTCGGTGTAGAGCGGCGCGAGTGGCGGAGCCA
>JAUTWX010000192.1 GCA_030838385.1 Acidobacteriaceae bacterium | reverse complement strand
GCGATTGGCGCCACCTCGGGCTTCGCCGGTCCGAGTTCACCGCAGGTATCTCTCGAATTGTCTCCCTGGCGGCGGAACGTCCGAACCTGGACGGCCGCCGGGTAGACCCGGGGGAGAAACATATACCAACAAATCATGGGAGACGAGTTATGCAAGCACGGCTGATGAATCTTTATTTCACCCTCCAGAACATGATGCGGCAGGAAGAGGGTCAGGATCTGATCGAGTATGCGTTGGTGGTGGCATTGATTGCGCTGGCAGCCACTGCCGGCATGAACACGGTCGCTGCCGACATCAACATTGCTTTCACCAATATCGGCACCAAGCTGACCACCTACACCAGCTAGATCGTACTATCGCCGTCCTTGCAGGAACGGCGCGCTACAATCCGCTTCGCTCGCACCGCGGAGTGATACCGAGGAGTCATGGGGAGCAGGCCGGAAACGCCGGACCTGCTCTTCGTGTTATCCGGGGATTTCAAGCCGGAAATTGTGCGTCACTTATGAAACCGCGCACTGAGCTTGCACGGCCTGCTGCTTAGACGAGTCTTCAGCGGCTTTGCGCTGCAGCCAAAGCTCCAGGGCTCGTGCCGCAAGAAGCGAAATGACGGCGATGATGCATCCAGATAGCACATCACAGAAATAATGCCATCCGGTCGTCAGGGTGGAACAGATGATGAGGGTGCAGAGAATGGCGGCCGGGATACGCATGGCCCGGAAGGTCGAGAGTGACCAGGCTGCGAGGATTGCCCATATCACATGAAAAGATGGGAAGCACACAATTCCCCCGAGATGCGGGATTTGTGAACTCCCATTGTGAAGGCCCAGTATCTCGTTCTGCAAGCCTAGCTGCAATGGCGAAGCGGCGCTGTGAAAGGCATACCAGGGCCCGATAGCTGGCCACAGTGTAAAGATCGGGATAGAAATTACGAAGGCGATCACGTTGGCGAGCAGAAAGACTCTGGCTGCGACAGCTCTTCCGGCGAGCGCAGGGGCGAGCAACGCTGACAGCAAAAACCAGTTCAGGAGCGGATACGACGCATTCGCAATTCTTCCTGCTGCATGATGCAAGGACCATTGCCTGATGGCCGGGATGGATACTCCCAGCATGGAATCGAGCGCGCCATAGTTGATGTCTCGCAACGGGAAACAGAAGCGGGCCGAAACCTCAACGATCAAGATGATGCAAAGTCCAAAGGTAACGCCCCAAGGTATGGTAAGGGCCGCGTCCATGCGATCAGGCAGGTTCTGCTCGCGGTGATAAACGACTAAGGGCCATATGACAGCAGTCGTGATGAATATCAGGAGGACGTTAGGGCCCATGTCCAAGGGGATATGACGGACGAGACTGAATGCTGTTCCAAACAGAAACAGGCATCCGCATGCGACTGCCATCAGCAAATGGAATCGCCATGTGACAGGAAGCTGAATCCTGTGTCGCATATCGTTTCCAAAGCGTATCTCACGAGATGGTCTGCGACTACAAAAAAGAAACACTTAGACGCAATCCACCGCGGAGGGGAGTGGGATTCCGAATCTGCTCTCTTCCTTCATAGCTCGGTCGGCGTATTTGCCCCGCCTTTACTCTTTGAGCTGTGCGCGGATCGCGGCGGCGGCCTGATCGCCCATCAGGTTGGATCCTGCGGTTTTGAAGTGCACGGTGTCCTGGTAGAGATCCTGATGCTGCATCATGAGCGCGTGCTGGTCGTCGATCGGGATATGCGCTGCATGTATGAAGGTTTGCGCGATGTCGTTGCGGGCGTCGACACGGGCGTTGGTCGCCCCGTTGAACGCCTTGGGCTGCACCGGAGTGATGGTGGCCCAGATTAGCCCGCTGTTCGTGGCGACGAGCGAGCGGACGGTGCGCAGGAACTCCGGAAAGATCGCCCGGTACTGCGCTTCCGTGTAGTCCCAGCCATGCATGCCGTTGTTGAAGTGCACAATGCGGAAGGGCACATTCTCCATCGCGGCGAACTCGCGAATCTCGCGCGGCAGGCGCGGGTCGCCCACTGATGTCGACGAGGCCATGAGATACACATTCGCGGTTCCGGCGAGATCCTTGGTGACCTCGGGGAAATAGTTGCGCGAGAGAGAGTCGCCGAGCAGCAGCACGTTGGGCAACTTCGGATCGGGATGTGGCGGGCGGACCTCCCAGGTCCACTCGATCTCTTCTGGAATGGACACAGGAATGGAGACGGATTTTTGCGCCGCGGCCCGCATACAGACTGGCATCAGAGACACGGCGACAAGGACGAGTATTGCGTGTTGTTTGAGACGCAGATAGATGTTCATGCTGTACCGTCCTGAGGGTTTACCGCAGCCTGCCGGAAGCTCGCCGGACGCAGGTGCAGGCTCTGGCCTGCGCTGAGGTGGATCGTGGTGAGTCGATCCGCGTAGCGCACCGAAGTGCTGCCGTTGACTTTGCTGCGAATCGTTGCTAAGAGCAGCTTGCCATCGCGCCACGCCATATCGACGACGAAGCCGCCGCGCGCGCACAATCCACGAACCGACCCTGTCGCCCATGCGAGGGGCACCGCCGGCAGCAGCTCGATATAGCCGGCCTGCGACTGTAATAGCATCTCGGCGATTCCCGCTGCGCCAGCGGTGTTGCCATCCACAGCAAAGATGTCCTGGTCGGCGCCGGCGATGCCACCGCTGGAGAAGGTGAGCAGGTTATCGCCAGCGGCTTTCGCTAACAGGCCGACGAGATACTTGTGCGCATCCTCGCCTTTCAAGAACCGCGCGTAGTAGACGACCAGGTTGGCGCGGCCCCACTCGCTTTGCTCCCAGTGCGGCGCGTCCATGCGGCGCTGGATGAGGACCTCCGCAGCGCGCGAGAGAGCAGGTGTGG
>JAUTWX010000514.1 GCA_030838385.1 Acidobacteriaceae bacterium | reverse complement strand
GCCCGCAGCATCCGCCGATTCCCGGCGTGCATAACTCCGGCTGGGTGCAGAGCCCTGGGAGAGTCGCCTTGATGGACCCAGCGCAGGAGCCGCGCCTTGAAGCGTATGTGAAGGAGGTCATCGGCGCGTTTGCCAACGATGATCGCATTCTGGCATGGGACCTGTGGAATGAGCCGGACAACGAAGGCGGCGGCAACTATGCGAAGCACGAGCCGAAGGACAAGAAAGAGCTGGTCGCGAAGCTGCTGCCGCAGGTCTTCGCGTGGGCACGCGAGGAGCATCCAACGCAGCCGCTGACTTCGCCGTTGTGGACGGGCGCACGCTGGGATGAGCCCGCCGGCTTGAACGCGGTGGCACGCACGCAGATCGAAGAGTCGGACGTGATCAGCTTCCACAACTACGGATGGCCGGAAGACTTTGCGAATCGCGTGCATCAACTAGAGGGCTATCATCGGCCGCTGATCTGCACGGAGTACATGGCGCGGCCGATGGGCAGCACCTTCGACACCATCCTGCCACTGGCGAAGCAACTGCACGTGGCCGCGATCAACTGGGGCTTTGTGCAGGGCAAGTCGCAGACCTACATTCCGTGGGATAGCTGGAAGCGTCCATACGTGGAGGAGCAGCCGGCGGTGTGGTTCCACGATGTGCTGTATCCGGATGGGCGGCCCTATCGCGAGCGCGAAGCGGAGATTCTGCGCGAGGAAACGGAGCGGGGTACTGGCCGTACGGGCACACGCGCCTTCGGCGCCACGGAGCAGGAGCCCAAATAGTAGTCGCCTCTAATGTGCGAGGGTCGCAGTCTTGAGGAAGTCGTAGCTGCCGGACGCTGAGACCTGGATGTTCTGCAATCGGCGCGTGTGTACGACCACGTTGTCCTGGTACCAGAGCGGGATCGTGGGTACATCCCTTGCGACAATCTGCTGCACCTTCACGTAGTCGGCGCGATCCTGGTTGCGATCGGTGGTTGCGGCGGCATCGGCCATGAGCTGGTCGAGTTCGGGATTCACATAGTGTCCGCGATTCGCGCCGTGCGGCGGCAGGCTGGCGGTGGCATAGGCGAGGCGGAAGATATCCGGGCTTTCGTTACCGCCGATCCAGCGCAGGGCGTACATCCCGAAGGCGCCCTTGGTCACGTCGGCGAAGAAGGTGCCGAATTCGTAGATGCGCACATCCATCGCGATGCCGACGGCACGCAGCTCCTGCTGGACGACGAGAGCCATCAGCCGCGTGGGGTTGCTTGTATTCGAGATCTTCATCTGCAGATAAAAGCGCACCCCATTCGGGCCGCGCGGATAGCCAGCTGCGTCGAGTAGCGCGTTCGCCCTGGCGGGATCGTAAGGGTAGTGCACAATATCGTCAGCGCGGGCCCAGTGGCCCGGGGGCAGAAGGTCATCGGCGAGCCGAGCCTGGCCGCGCCAGATGGTATCAAGGATGAGCTGACGGTTGATCGCCATCGCCACAGCCTGGCGCACGCGAACATCGTGGAGATATGGGTCGCTCAGATTCAGGTTGATGTAGTTGACGATGGTGCCGGGCGTGGTCTGGATCTCGAGACGCGGGTTAGTGCGGAGGGCGTGCACGGTGTCCGGTTCGAGAGCGTTGATGGCAACGTCGGCCGAGCCCTTTTGCAATTCGAGTGCACGGGTGGTGTCGTCCGGAACCACGATGAAGTGGAGACGCGGGATAGAGGGTTTTGTTTGCCAGCTTTCTTCGTTGCGCTCGAGGATGACGTCCTTGTCCTGCTGCTGCGAGACGAACTTGTAGGCGCCGGTGCCGATTGGGTGTCGCCAGAAATCCTTGCCGCTGCCCGCGGGCACGATGCCGAGTGCGCCATCGGACAGGTTCCATAACAAAAATGGATCGGGCTTTTTGAGATGCACGACGCAGGTGAGCGGGTCAGACGCATCGACGTGATCCACCTGGATGTATGAACCGGACTTCGCAGTGATGACAGTGCCGTTGTGCGCGGAGTCGATGGACCACTTCACGTCAGCCGAGGTGAGTGGCTTGCCGTTGTGGAAGCGCACTCCGGAGCGCAGGTGGAAGACATAGGTGACCGAATCCGGCAGGTCCCAGCTTGTGGCGAGCCAGGGCTGGACCTCATAGTGCTCATCTCTCTTTACCAGCGAATCGAAGATCAGCATGTCGAGTCGTTCCGACTGCACGTCGACGCCGATGCGTGTATCGAGACTTGTTGGGCTGGACTCGATGAGCACGACGGCGGTGTTGGGGTCGGGCTTGCTGCCGCATCCGACAAGGAGCATGCCAGCGGCGAAGGCCGCATATACGACACCGCGCCAGGTACGTTTACACATACGTGATCTGGCCGAGAATGGCAGGGCGGGCAGCTCCGGTGGCCGCAGGGACGTTGCCAGGCAGGCGATGCCAGGTCTGCCATGCGAGCAGCGCGAAAGCGACGGCCTCCTTGGCTTCGGAGGGGATGCCGTGATCATCGGTGGTTTGGATACGACAGCCGAAGGGCGTGAGATCGGCTGCCAGCATGCCCATGAGCGTGAGATTGCGCGCGCCGCCGCCGGCAACGATGTAGTCGACCGGCACATTGCCGATGCGGGGTGCGACAAATTGCTGCCATGCAAGCGCGATGCTGCGCGAGGTGAGCGCTGTGGCGGTCGCGAGGATGTCGTGGGGCGAAAGGCGTTGCCGCCGCGCGAGGGAGAGAACGCGCTCGACGAAAGCCGCACCGTATTGCTCGCGGCCCGCGCTTTTGGGCGGCTGACGGCGATAGTACGGATCGCGCAATAGCGCAGTCACGACGGACTCGTTTGCGCTACCGGCGGCGGCGAGGCGTCCGCCGCGGTCGTAGGGCTTGCTAAAGAGGCGCTGGGCGAGCGCATCGACGACCATATTGGCGGGGCCGGTGTCAAAGGCGACGAGAGCATCGAGAGCGCCTCCGGGCGGGACGAGCGTAAGGTTGGCGATGCCGCCGAGGTTCTGCAGCACGCGCGCGCGGCGCGGATGCGCGAAGAGGGTTGCGTCGAGTAGCGGCACGAGCGGCGCGCCTTGCCCGCCCGCAACCATATCGGCAGGGCGGAAGTTCGAGACGACGGGCGCGTGGACGGCGGCGGCGACGAGGGCCGGCTCGCCAAGCTGCCAAGTGCACGCGATGCTGCGGCCGGCGTACGGCTTGGCGATGCCCTGGTGGTAGATGGTCTGGCCATGACAGCCGACGAGATCGAGGACGTATCCCTGGGCGGTGGCCTGGACGGCATCGCCGTACTCTTCGCCGAGCCGCCAGTTGAGACGTGCCAGCTCTGCGGCAGATGTGCTGCGCGCGTCTTGTGCAGCAAGCACTGCTCTCCGCAGTGCCACAGTATAGGGAAAGGCACGATGGCGAACGAGCTCGATGTGCGGCCGCGGGCGTGCGCGAGAGATGCGGCAGAGGGCGACATCGATGCCATCAGCCGAGGTGCCGCTCATGATGCCCGCGACCAGCATCGATTTGTTTTGCGTGGGAGCTGGACTCACGCGGGCGCCTGCGGAGTTTTCGCGATGACATTGGCGGTGAAGGCGAGGACAGCTTCGCGCATCGCGGCGATGTCGGCTGCATTCGAGGGCGGCGAAGGATGGAAGTGACGCAGCAGCTTGTGGCGATGCGTGCGCACGGTTGCTGCAGCCTGCTCGACGATACCGCGGAAGCTGCGGGATTGCTCGGCCTCGCTTAGGACAGCCTCGTATGCGGTGAGGACGAGGGCCTGATCCTTGCAGATCTCGATGAGGTGCGTGCCTGCCGCGATGGCGGCGACTGCGGCTTCTTCCATCGGCGCGTGGTGCAGGATGCCACCCATCTCCATGTCGTCGGAGACGATGAGGCCGCGGAAGCCGAGCTTGTGTCGGAGCGTGCGGTCGACCCAAAAGGGCGAGATGGATGCGGGCAGCGCAGTCGTGTCCGGCTTGCTGAAGGCCTGCGGATACGTCGCGTGCGAAACCATAATGAAGGGAAATGCGCGGTGCAGCTTGCGGAAGGGCAGCATGTCCTCTTCCCATAGCTGCTTAAACGTGCGGTCGATAGCAGGCGTGGCGTGATGCGAGTCGAGCGCTCCGCTGCCGAGTCCGGGGAAGTGTTTGCCGCAGCCGAGTGCGCCTGCCTTGCTGAGCCCGGTGAGGAAGGCTTCGGCGTAGGCGATGACGCTTTTCGGATCGTCGGAGACGACGCGCGTGCGCATCACGCTGGCGGAAGCCGCGGTGCGCAGATCGAGCACGGGGGCGAATGCAAGGTTGAAGCCGAGCAGGCGCAGCTCGGAGCCGATGAGATAGCCGTGCTGGCGATAGAGCCTTTTGTTATGCGTCGCGGCGACTAAGGCGGGCGCGGGCATAGGCGCGATGAGGTCGCGCAGCCGGTCGACCAGACCGCCCTCGACATCGACGGCGTGGAAGAGCGGGCCATCGCCGATCAGGTCCGTGGCGCTTTCGAGCAGGGCGTGGACCTGCGCGGCCTCTTCGATGTTGCGACGGAAGAGCACGGTGCCGGCAGGACGGATCAGCCGCAGCCAGGCGCGCTCCGCGGCGGCGAGCTCTGTTCCGGCGAGTCCAACAAGGAGTAGCTGACCAACGTCGTGGCGTAGGCTCATCGGTTTCTATGGTAGCGGCTTGCCCGTGTTGGCAGCATCGGGGTTTGCGGCAGCACGTATCTCACTCTTCAACTCTTCGAGCAGATTCAGGGCCTGGAGTGGGGTCAGGCTGTTGGTGTCGAGGTCGGTGATGCGGTCGAGGATGCGCTGCGAGAGCGGGGTGAAGATGGTGAGCTGCAATGGTGCCGAAGCGTCTTCCGCTTCGAGCGCGACATTGCGCTTTTCCGACTTCTCGTGCTGCGCAAGGACGCGGCGTGCGCGCTCGATGACCGACGCGGGCAGGCCGGCGAGCCGCGCTACTTCGATGCCGTAGCTCTTGCTGGCGGCGCCGGGCTCAATGGTATGGAGGAATGCGATTCCGGCGGGCGACTCCTTGACGGCGACCCGAAGGTTGCTGAGGCGGGGGAGCTGCTCGGCCAACAGTGTGAGTTCGTGGTAGTGGGTGGCGAAGAGGGTGCGGGCGCCGATGCGGCCGTGAATGTATTCAAGGGTGGCCCAGGCGAGAGAGAGGCCGTCGAAGGTGGCAGTGCCGCGGCCCATCTCGTCGAGCAGGATGAGCGACTGCTTTGTCGCCGTGTTGAGGATGGTGGCGGTCTCGGTCATCTCGACCATGAAGGTGGATCGGCCGCGGGCCACGTTGTCGCTGGCGCCGATGCGGGTGTAAACGCGATCGACGAGACCGAAGCGCATGCGCGTTGCCGGGACGAAGCAGCCCATCTGCGCCATGATGACGAGCAGCGCCGCCTGGCGAAGATAGGTGGATTTGCCGCCCATGTTGGGGCCGGTGAGCAGCAGGACCGCTGGCCCTTCGGTGGAGAGATAGAGGTCGTTGGGAACGAAGCGGCCCTCGGCGTTCTCCTCCATGCGGCACTCGACGACGGGATGGCGCGCTGCGGCGGCTTCGAGCACGCACTCTTCGGTGAGCGTGGGCCGGGTGTAGTTGCGCAACGCGGCGACATGGGCGAAGTTAGCGAGCAGGTCGAGCTCCGCGACGACGGCAGCGCTGCGTCGGATGCGCGTTGCGGCAGCCAGAATAGTAGCGCGTAATTCAGCGAAGAGGCGGCGCTCGATCTCAATCGCACGTTCATGCGCGGTGAGAACGCGGGTTTCGTAGTCCTTGAGCTCGTGGGTGGTGAAGCGCTCCGCGTTGACCAGCGTCTGCTTGCGCTCGTAATCCGGGGGCACGGCCTTGAGATTGGATTTGGTGATCTCGATGTAGTAGCCGAAGACATTGTTAAAGCGAACCTTTAAGGATGCGATGCCAGTGCGCTGGCGCTCGCGCTCTTCAATGGCGGCGATGGACTGACGTCCGCTCTGGCTCAGAGTGCGGAGTTCGTCGAGCTCGGCGTGTACACCAGTCGCGATCACCCCGCCGTCGGCGAGTGTCAGGGGCGGCTCGTTGACCAGCGATGTTTCGATGGAAGTGTGGACATCTTCGAGCTGATCAAGCCGCTGATGCGACTGCTGCCAGCGCGGCGACTGCAATGGCGCCACCGCTGCGGCAATGAGCGGCAAGCGAGCCAGCGATGCTCCGAGGGCAAGCACATCGCGTGGGCCGGCGGAGTCCAGCGAGACGCGGCCGAGCAGGCGTTCCATGTCGAGAATGCCGCTGAGTGCGCGGCGCAGCTCTTCGCGAGGTTGCAGGGCAGTGTGCAGCTCGGCGACCGCGGCGAGGCGTGCTTCGATCTCCGCGGCGTCGAGCAGCGGCCGCAGAAGGTTCGAGCGCAGCAGACGCTTTCCCATGGGTGTCTGGCAGCAGTCGAGAGTGTGGAAGAGCGTGGTGCGTGAGGAGGCGTCGGCGAAGAGCGGTTCGACCAGCTCGAGGTTGCGCACGCTGACGGGATCGAGCTCCAGATGTTCGGCGCGCTCGTAGTAGCGCAGGCCATCGATGTGCGAGAGGTCGCCGGCCTGGGTGGAGCGAACGTAATGCAGCGCAGCACCGGCCGCGATGGCGGCGGCGATGTGGCCGGCCAGGCCAAAACCGTCGAGCGATCGCGCCTGCAACTGGCGCTCGAGCAGGGGAATGGCGTAATCCACGCTGAAGACCCAGGCGTCGAGGCGCGTCTTGGTCCGGATGGGGTCGAGCGCGGCGCCGAGTGCGTCGGCAGGGAGTAGTGGGAAGAGCGTTGTCTCTGCCGCGAGCAACAGCTCGGCCGGCTGCTGGCGAGTCAGCTCATCGAGGCAGAGCGTCGCGGCGAACTTGCCGGAGAACTCGGTGGCGCGAAACTCGCCGGTGGAGAGATCGAGCAGCGCGAGGCCGGCGCGGTCTTGTGTTGCATGCACGGCGGCGAGATAGTTGTTGCGCTCCGAGCGCTGCGCCGGATCGAGTGCGGTGCCGGGCGAGAGGACGCGGGTGACCTCGCGGCGGACGATCTTTTTGGTGAGCTTTGGGTCTTCCATCTGCTCGCAGATGGCGATGCGGTATCCCTTCTGCAGCAGCCGTCCGATGTAGCCTTCGACCGCATGGTAGGGCACGCCGCACATCGGCACCTGGCGCTCGCGGTCACGCGCGGTGAGGGTGATCTCGAGCTCGCGAGCAGCGGTCTTCGCGTCCTCGTAAAAAAGCTCGTAAAAATCGCCCATACGGAAGAGGAGCAGGGCGTCCGGGTGCTGGGATTTTGCGGCCAAATATTGCCGCATCAGCGGCGTCTGGACCGCCTCGGCGGATTCGGATGGGGGGCTGGCGGACACGGAAACGCCAGCATACCTTGTAGGCCATGCCGGCGATAGTGGCTGGAGGTGATAGCTCTAGTCGGTGTTGGTGTGGATCGCGTCTGAACCGTGCTGCTTTACCATTTTGTTGTAGATACCTAGCAGCAGAAACGGCGCCGCCCACTGGCCGAAGAAGAGCGCGTTGTGATTTTTGCCCTGCAGCTTGGCAATGAGGGAGGCCACAATTGAGCCGCCCGCAGCGCAGAGGTAGAAGCTTGATGGCAGTTGAGCGGAATAGCTCTCGATCAACGAAGTGACCTGGTCCTCTTCGATGTCGCCTGCACGTACTCGATAATCCGTCATTCGAAACATCTCCTTGGGGGTCGCGCCTCGGATAGAACTCCGCGGCCCTGAAGAAGAGATGCAGGTGCGATAGAGGAAGTCAACCGGCACGGGGCATTCCGTTCCGATGTGGCGAAGGTGTCCACGTTCTCAGGCGGATGTGGGCGCGCTGCTGCCAGTAGCCTTCTGGAGCCGCAAAAGCCGTTCCTGGAATAGCGAGAGGCATTCACAGCAGCCGTCCTTCAGTCCCTGCTTGTCCAAGACGTGTATCTGGTGGTCGCGATATTCGACAAAGCCGGCCTGTTCCAGCACTCGCAGGGAGAGCACCGCGGTATGCGGCTCGGTATTGAGCAGAGTGGCGGCCAGCGATTCGGAGAGGGGAAAACGATCGCGGCCAGGAGAACGGAGCTGGATCATCTGCAGCCAGCGGCAGAGCCGCTCTTCCGGAGAGTGGCTCTGCAGGCAGACCGCCATCTGTGCACCCATGGTGAGGAAGTTGAGCACGTAATCGCCGAGTGCGCGATTCAATGGTGAGGGTCTGTCCAGCACCTCGTGCTCTAGATCGCCGGCAGTCATGCGCAGAGCCTCACCGCCGATGGTGACGGTGGTGGAGAGCGGCGAAATATTGCGGCCGAGCCAGAGTTCGAAGCCGGCTACACCTTCGCTGCCGGCCAGACCGGCCGGGATGCGGGTGCGATTGCCCACAGATTGTGAGTTGAGGATGACGGCGCTCTCCAGGAACCAGATGAAGCCGATCCGCTGCCCCGGTTGCACGAGCTCTTCGCCATCGCTCAGCTCCACTCTTTCAAAGAAGGGTGTGAGGCGGGCCTGCTCAGGCCCAGGCAGACCGGAGATGAGGAGATTTGTAGCCATCTCGTGCCGACCTCGAGCGCACCTTCTGACCCGGTGATGGATCAGCAACGGCCGCTCCCGCGAAAAGTGACAGAAAAACAGAAGCCAGTAGTAATTTGGACGCGGAAAGCGGCGCAGAGTATGTCCGCGCCGTGCGAGTAGAGTCTGCTACTCACCGAGCATCAGGCGCTGGACGCCGGTGGCACGGCCGGTGGAAGCATCGCAGTCGATGAGCAGGGCGCACATCCGTGCATCGCCCCGCGCTGGCTCGAACTTGGCCGGCATCCCGCTGAGAAATCTTTGGATAACAAGCTCTTTCTCCACACCGATGACGCTGTCGTAGGGACCGCTCATGCCCACATCGGTCTGGTAGGCGGTGCCGTTTGGTAACACACGCTCGTCCGCAGTGGGCACATGAGTATGCGTGCCGAGCACAGCGGTAACCCGGCCATCAAGATACCAGCCGAGTGCCATTTTCTCCGATGTGGCCTCGGCGTGGATGTCCACCAGGATCACCTTGGCGCGGACGCCGGTCAGCAGCCGGTCCGCGGTGCGGAAGGGGTCGTCGTTGGATTGCATGAAGACCCGTCCCTGCAGGTTGAGGACGGCATAGGGGGTGCCGGAGGGGAGCGTGCCTTCATAAATACCGAAGCCGGGGGTGCCTGCGGGGTAATTAGCGGGCCGGACAATACGGCGTGGCCGTTCGTGGCTTTCCGGGTGAACAGAGCCGAGATAGTCGATGATCTCGCGCTTGTCCCACACGTGGTTGCCGGTAGTAAGGACGTGCGCGCCGAGGTCGAAGAGGTCTTCGGCAAGGGGAGGCGTCAGCCCGAATCCCCCGGCAGCATTCTCCGCATTCACGCCCACGAGGTCGACCTGGCGCTCCTCGATAACGTGCGGCAGATGCTCCCGCACCACCCGCCTCCCTGGACTGCCGAAAACGTCCCCGACAAAGAGCAATTTCACGAAATTCATCCCTCTCTTAAGTAACTACGACGGTCCCGT
>JAUTWX010000188.1 GCA_030838385.1 Acidobacteriaceae bacterium | reverse complement strand
TCGATTGGCTCGATCGCCCGAGCCCGAAGGGTAACTACGGCCTGGGTGCATTCTATAAATCAATCGACACCATCCTGTGGGGCAGAAAAACCTGCGATATGGCGCTCCGGTTTCAGGAGAAGGGCGTGCCCGGATCGGCCTTCGACACCAACGTGAAGAACTATGTCTTCACCCACACGCCGCCGTCCACAGCGCCGAAGGGCGTCGAGTTCGTAAGCGAGCGGGTCAAAAAGTTCGCATCCCGCTTGCGCGCGAAAAAAGGAAAAGACATCTGGATCATGGGCGGCGCCGGCATCATTGCATCGTTTCTCGATGAAGGCGAGATCGACGAGTTCATCCTCAGTGTGATCCCCACACTGATCGGCGAAGGCATTCCACTCCTCGCGCCGCGCCATCGCACCGTGCCCCTCAAGCTCCTCGCATGTACGAAGTTCGCGGACGGCGTGGTCAAACTTCATTATTCAGTGCGGAAGTAGTCTCTCCGCCCCACTGTGGCAAAGTACGCTTACGTCGCACTTTTCCGTCAGGAAACCGCGCGTTTCATTCATATGCCGCGTGCGGATGGGATAGAGCTTCAGCAGCGAAGCGCGTCATGCGCTCACATGCCGCGTATTGTGGAGACCTAACAAGCCTAGTAAGACGCGACGGTGGTAGCTGCGGACTGAGCAGCCAGCGCGGAAGACACCCCCGGACTCTTCGCAGCGGCTGCGGCTTTGTTGTGCACGTAGCCCCACACGAACCAGCTCATCCCGATCACCAGCAGCAGCAGCGCCACCACTCCGGCCCAGCGTGCCCTCGAATTGCCGGCCTCCGCGTCGCGGCTGCGGGAACGGCCAACGTTCTCCGCGAACGCGGCCCATGCCTGGTCCTCTTCGCTGATGATGGTTTCCTCTGGCTGACTGATATCCAGATAGCGCTGCACCCATGCGTCTTCATCCAGCCCGGCCGTGCGCGCATAGCTGCGCACAATGCTCTTGCGGAAGACGCCGCCCGGCAACTGGTCGAATCGCTCCTGCTCAACCGCCTGCAGGTAGCGTGTGGTGATCTTGGTCGCTGTGGCGATCGCTTCGAGCGCCACGCCTTTCGCTTCTCTGGCCCTTTTCAGGTCCTCTCCAAAGCTGCCCATGCTTCCCACCTTGGTGCCTTTCCATGACTGCCGCGGCTCACTTGTTTCTTGATCTCGTGGCCCGGGCCCTGCGGCGTAGTCTCTTGAATGCAAAGGCGGATGAGTGATCGATTGCCAAAGTCTCCGATCACCGTACGCCTTTTCCTCCGCCTGCGGAGCACCACTTTCCGGGCATCCCGGCCATCCCCCATAAGGTACAGCCCACCGTAACTGCTTTGCTACACTCGCCCTATGAACAAGCTGGTTCTCGGCAACCTGCTGCACCGGCCGATCCGCGTTGCCATCAGTGTGCTGGCTGTTGCCATAGAAGTCATCATGATCCTCTCCATCACCGGCGTCTTCATCGGCCAGGTGAGCGGGAATCGCGCCAACACCGTCGGCGTCGGAGCGGACATGGTGATTCAGCCGCCCAATGCCAGCTTCCTCACCGCCATTGGCGGTGCTCCGGTTCCAGCCAAAATCGCGGACATCGTGCGCAAGCTTCCACACGTTGCCGCTGTCAGCCCGGTCATCTCGCAACTCAACACTGCCGGCTCCGTCGAAAGCATCCTCGGCATCGACTACCAAAGCTACAACGCCCTGCGGCCCTTCAAGTTCCTCGCCGGCACGCCCTTCCAGGGGCCGAACGACGTCATCATCGACGATTACGCGGCCCGCCGCGACAAGGGCTATCACGTCGGCGAGACCATGCAGGTCTTCAATCATCCCTTTCGCATCTGCGGCATCGTCGAGCACGGCAAGGGCGGCCGCAAATTCGTTCCCATCCGCACTCTCGGCGCCCTCAACGGCGCAGAGAACAACGCCTCGTTCTTCTATCTAAGAACCGATGATCCCGCGAATCAGAATCTGGTCCGCGACGAGATCCACAACACCCCCGGGCTCAGCGAGTACCAGGTCCACACCGTCGAAGAAATGCTCTCCCAGATGACCCCGGACCGACTGCCCGGCTTCAACATCGCGCTCCGCGTGGTCATCGGCATCGCCTTCATCGTCGGCTTCCTGGTCATCTTCCAGTCCATGTACACCGCGGTCCTCGAGCGCACACGCGAGATCGGTATTCTCAAGTCGCTCGGCGCGTCGAAGCTTTACATCGTCAATGTCGTGCTGCGCGAAACTTCGCTCTTCACCCTCGCCGGCATCATCGTTGGCCTTGCCCTCACCTTCGTCATCAAGGCGGGATTGAACCAGCGCTTTCCCACGCTGCCCTTTCCAGTGGAGGTGCCCTGGATGCTCTATACCGCTGCTTTAGCCTTTATCGGCTCATTGCTCGGAGCTCTTTACCCCGCCTGGAAAGCCGCGCAAAAAGACCCCATCGACGCCCTCGCCTACGAATAGGCTTGCCATGAATGACATCTTCCGTCCGCAACGCGTGCAACAAACTAGGTGAAATTCTTAGCACAGCGAAGGACCCCGTAATTTCGCTCGTGACGCTATATCACTGAGTGTGAGTGACCAAAGGGAGCGAACCCCACAGTCCGCGCCACCGGCGCCTCTGCCCAGACGGCTAGTCTTCGAGCAACGCCGCCACCGTGGCATGTCCGCGCTCGCGCGCATACTCCGCCGGTGTCTTGCCGCGATCGCAGCGCGCCGTCTTGTCCGCGCCCGTATCCAGCAGCAGCCGCACCAGATCCTCGCGGCCAGCCACGGCCGCCTGGTGCAGCGGACGATAGCCCGCCGTCTGCGCCGCGTTCACGTCCGCGCCGTGCTCGATCAGCAGCCGCGCCACGTTCTCGTCTTTGGACAGTGCCAGCAGCGCATGCAGTGCCTGGTTGCGCATCGGCGTCTGCGAAATCTGATCGACCTCTGCGCCCGCATCCAGCAGCGTCACCACCGTGTCGCGATCTGCAAACGCCGCCGCCAGATGCAGCAGCGGCCATCCATCAGCGGAGCGGCTATTTGCCCGCTCCTTCGCTGCCGCTGGGTCGGGACCTAGCAGCTCGCGCAGCCGCGCCGCATCGCCTACTGCCGCCGCCTCGGGAAGATCCAGCTCCAGGCCGGAGCGCAGGAAATCCCGTACTACTGTCTGGCCGCTGTAGACCGCCCAAAGCAAAGCCGAGACGCCCTGGGCGTCCCGGCTCTCTGCAATCTGCGGATCATCTTTGACCCAGTCGGCAATCTCCTGGGTATCTCCTCGTTTGACCAGGTCGAGAAAGCTCTTGCTCACTCGCTCAATGTATCAAAGCAAGAACACATACTCTGCTGTCCTACAGCCCCTGGTTCCTACGCCCCGGTTCCTACACCCCTGGTGCCGCAGGTTCAGCCGAGGCCAGAACCGGCGCATTCGATGGCGGCATCTTCGGCGCCTCCTTCGGAGCCACTTGTGTCGGCACCTGCCGTGTCGGTGCGCCATTCGGCCTCGTCCGGTCCGAGTAGATCCGGAAGGTCACCTGGAGGTTCACTACTTCCGTTACCGGTTTGCCGTTCAGCGTGCCCGGACGAAACTGCGCGCGCTTCACCGCGTCGACCGCTAGCTCATCTAGGCCAAAGCCGATCGGCCGGACGATAGTGACTTCGCCCGGGCGTCCCTGGGCGTCCACCACCATCTGCAGGAAGACCATGCCCGCGATGTTGTTCTTCTGCGCGTAGTCGCTCGATGCCGGGTCGAGCACCGTCAGCAGATGCGGTGGTTTTACGTCGCCACCCGGCCGCAGCGCTGAGGCATCCAAGCGCACGGCTCGCGACTTGCCTTCCTTGGTGGCAAAGTAGTTCTGCCAGTACTCCGGCAGGGTCGCGATCACCGAATCATTCAGAGCGGGCGCAAACATCACGTTCAGAGCCTTCGATAATTGCAGGATGCTCACCCGGGGATCGTGCTCGGGCGCAACGGCGGGCGGCGCACCTGCCAAAGCCGAAGCAGTTCCCGCCGGCATGGTCGCCGCGTCGGGAGCAGAGGCTAGAAGAGCGATCGCAGCCGTTCGGGCAGCATCGTTACCGGGTTCGGCATTTGCCGCGATCTCCTTTTCGTCCTTCTTCTCGCCCTTCTTTTCGTCCTTCTTCTTTTTCTTCTTCTCCGGCTCAATCACCAGCCGGTCGATCTCGATGGTCACCGCCTTCTTCGGATCCACCTTGATCCGTTCGAAAGGCGTCGCATCGTTCTCATAGGGCAGCGCGCCGAAGAAGTGCAGTCCTATGCGGTGCGCCTCGATCTCCATCGAGTGCTTGTTGTACTTCACCTTGTCGATCTCGAGCCCGCTCAGCGCAAAGGAGCCCTTTTGCGGGCTGCCCACAGCCTTGCCGTCAGCCGCGAACTCCAGCTTGTCGTCCTGGTAAAACCCGCGCAGGTAGAAGGTCTTGCCCACCAGCTCCGCCGACAGAGCCTCCGGCGTCGATGCCGGGGCAACCGCCTGCGGACCTTTGGGAGCCTTCGCTCCCTCCGCAAGAGCGGCAGTCTGGCTCGCGGGAATCTGGGAAGAGGCGAATGGCGCGGTTGTCATCAGGCAGGCTGCAAGCAGCGCAGCCCCAGGGCGGGCAATGGGCAGATGACGCATAACGGGCCTTTCGTTGCGAGGTGTTCCGACCAGCGCCGCTCGGGTGCGGTCACAATCGCCGGGCAGTCTTCCCATCTATCTAAGGTCAAGGTTGCCGGAAGCGACAATGGAACCAAAGCCCAGCGGTAATGACACCTCCGTGGGACACCGCTGGAGCCGAAGTCATACTGCTGAAGCTGGAGTAAAACCCTTGTTGCAACTGGAGTAGCGGCTGCCGGGTGCGTCATCGCTCCCACCCCGCGACCCGAAAGGCAGCCCGGAAAAGGCAGTCACGACAACGCAGCCCGGTGAGGCAGGCAGGATGCTGCAATGCGCGATTCGAAGGCGATCTTTTTCCCAATTGCGGCACGTCCTGCCTGCAGGTGCTAGCCTGAATAAGATCGTCGAATTCGGTCTGGTCTTCTTGCCTGTTTTGGCTTGTCCCTGCTCGCAACTCCTCCACATTGCATTCAACGGTACATTCTGTACGAAGGAACACGTGTTTTATGGAACAAGGAACAGTGAAGTGGTTTAACGACGCAAAGGGATTTGGCTTTATCAGCCGCGCAAGTGGCGAGGGCGACGTGTTCGTCCATCACACCGAAATCAAGAGCGATGGATTCCGCAGCCTGCAGGAAGGCCAGTCCGTTCGGTTCGAAGTCAAAAAAGGTCCGAAGGGCCTCCAGGCAGAGAACGTACAAGTCGGATAACCTACCGGCAAATTCAGACCGCAATCGAGACGCAAATTGAGAACCAGAGCGGTGCGACTCCGCTCTGGTTCTCCGCTCCGTTTTCAGCTTCAGATCTCGCCTGCCGGTGCGCGGGGCCCGCAGGACCGTCGGGTCCGGTCGGATGGCCGGACGCCACAAGCCAGCGGGAGCTTCGGATTCATTGACTCGTCAGCGCGTCTGAGCTATCCTGAAACCCTTGCGCAGTCCTGCGTCTGCGCGTCTGCTGGCATCCTGATGTAGCATGCCGTGCCGGGCGTTCCGCAGGCCAGTGGTTCGGGGATCGTCGGTCTCCCTGCGCACTCAACACGGTCCAGTTTGCCGGAGGAATGCCGGCTCCGGATTTATGGAATGCAGGTGGTTCTGCGCATCGTTTTGCGCGGCCATCGGGCTTGGATTGGATTCCAGTTGGGTTTTTGATTTGGAATAGTGCGGATTGCCGCCATATCGCGGCTACCGCATGTACGAGATTGAGTGGAAGAAGGTACAGGAAGATGTCGACTTACATGCCGAGCTCGCACGATATAGCCCGCAAGTGGTTCGTGGTAGACGCCAGCGGCAAAACGCTGGGCCGCCTGGCCACCGAAGCGGCGAGCGTGCTGAGCGGCAAGCGCAGCACGAAGTACACGCCGTTCATGGATATGGGCGACCACGTCATCGTCGTCAATGCGGACAAGGTGCGGCTGACCGGCCTCAAGAGCCAGCAGAAGGTCTACCGCCGCTACACCGGCTTCCCCGGCGGCCTGCGCGAAGAGTCGTTCGTTCGCCTGCTCGCCCGTCGTCCGGAAAAGATCGTCGAAGAGGCGGTCAAGGGCATGCTGCCCAAGACCAAGCTCGGCCGCCAGATGGCTACCAAGCTCAAGGTCTATCGCGGCACGGATCATCCCCACCAGGCGCAACAGCCGGTGGCACTGGAAATTGCAGACGCAATGCGTCAGGCGTAACAGAATTCGGTTTTAGAAAGAGATCGGGAAACGAATGGCAGATCTGGTTCAGTACTACGGAACGGGACGGCGGAAGTCGAGTGTAGCTCGCGTCTTCCTGCGCCCCGGCGACGGCAAGTTTGTTGTCAACCGCAAGGGCTTTGAGGAGTACTTCGTCACCGAGCAGCAGCGCGTCTCCGCGAAGCGCCCGCTGGTGCTGGTCGAGATGCTCTCGA
>JAUTWX010000483.1 GCA_030838385.1 Acidobacteriaceae bacterium | reverse complement strand
ACCTTGATCCCAGCGAGGGCGAAGGCCTGGGACCATTCGAGATTGAAGGAGCCTGGTAGGTGAGCATGTCCAGCAAAGCGATGAACGTAAATCCGACGAGCGTGAATCCGACAAACATGGAACCCATCAACTGCGAACCGCTTAAGCGCCTGGTGCGCACCGTGCCCGACTTTCCCAAGCCAGGCATCCTGTTCTACGACATCACCACGCTGTTGAAAGACCGTCTCGGCTTTGCCATGCTGATCGATGCGCTTGCCGCACATTATCTCGAAAGGGACATCGATCTGGTGCTTGGCATCGAGGCGCGCGGCTTCATCTTCGGTCCCGCGCTGGCCTACCGGTTGAATGCCGGGTTTGTGCCGGTGCGCAAGCCGCGCAAGCTGCCCGCGCCAACGGCGAAGGTCAGCTACGACCTGGAATACGGCACTGACTCGCTTGAGATTCACGAGGACGCCATCGAGCCCGGTCAGAACGTCATCATCGTCGACGACCTGCTGGCCACCGGCGGCACCATGGAGGCGACCGTAAAGCTGGTGCGCCAGCTCGGCGGCCGCATCGCGGGGCTCGGCTTCGCCATCGAGCTCGATTTCCTCAAAGGCCGCGAGCGCTTCGAAAACTTCGATGTCTTCAGTCTGCTCCACTACGACGAATAGCCGTCAACGTAGCAAAGAGCGGAGGTTGGCCCTCCGCTCTTCCTATGGCTGCTCCCAAATCAGACCGCGGTGCGACGCCCCGTAATGAAATGGATCACGAAGGACACCACGGCCAGGATCAGCAGGATGTGAATCAAAAATCCTGCAACGTGAAACGCTAAGAAACCACCGGCCCATAGCAATAGCAAGAGAATCGCAATTCCTATCCACATTCCAGACGCTCCTTGCGGCCCGGCATGCGCCGCCGTTTGCATAGACGGCTGGAACAATTGAGGGGTTGTGCGTGAATGTTGCCGCATCTCAGCAAATGAACCAGAAGCCGGCGGACAGCGCATTTTCACTGCAGGCGTATGCAAGAGCGCCACAGTCCGCGGAGCTTGGCCGGTCCACAGTAACAGTAAAAACGCTCTAGACTACGCACATGCTGAACGGCGCGGCGAAGCTGCTACGACGAATCTTCATCGGCTCCGGAGTCACCGGCGTCTATCCCAGCTACGCCGCGGCGCTCGCCGCCATCCCGAAGCAGCGCAAGGTCGGCTACGACAACAAAGAGTCGAGCAACATGTATCCGTACCTGCTCGAATTCACCAAGATCAGCGACTTCGCGGCCTTGTTCTATCTCAGCCGGCTCGTCAAGCCCGGCTATCGCATCTTCGATTTCGGCGGAAATACCGGCGTCCTCTTTTATAGCTACCAGCGCCGCTGGAACATGCCTCCCGATGTGCAGTGGACGGTATGCGATGTTCCTGCCGTGATCGAGGCAGGGCGGGAGTTCGCCAGAACGCGGCGCAGCGAAGGCCTCAGCTTCACCTCGATCTTCGAGGACGCCGCGGGGGCTGATCTGCTCTTCACCTCCGGCACGCTGCAGTATGTGCCCGATACATTGCCCGAGCTTCTGACGAAACTCGGCGACGCAAAACCGCGCCTCATCCTCGCGAATCGCACCGCACTGTGGGATGGCCCGACCTTCGCCACACTGCAGTCGCTGGGCCCGGTGGTCTGCCCCTATCGCGTGCAGAACCGCAAGGAATTCGTGGCCGGCCTGGAAGCGCAGGGATATCGCGTGAAAGATACCTGGGAGTGCTCGGAGAGCGGCATCAACGTGCGCTGGCACATCCGGCACCGCATCAAAGCCTACGCCGGATTTTTGCTGGAACGCGGCTGAGGCAATCGCCGTATCCTTTTTCGAAGCGCGAGTTCTCTATGTCCGAGGTCTTGTTATGTCCCTCGTCTCCCTGCGTGGTACCCTGCGCCGGCTCGCTCAATCGCCTGGTTTCGCTCTTGCGGTCATCCTCACCCTGGCGCTCAGCATCGGCGCGAACACCGCTGTCTTCAGCCTGGTGAATGCACTGCTGCTCCGCCCGCTGCCCTATCCGCAGCCGGACCGCCTGGCCGGGGTGGAGTTGGTCTCCAATCAGGATGCTCCTGACCCCTCCACCGCTATCGATGGCGAAGCATGGGAGTTGATTCGCGATCAGGTACCCCAGGTCCAGGCCGCAGTTTCGAGCCTGGGCGCGCCTGTCGGCAATGCCACCAACATCCGCACGCCCGCCGGGGTTCGCAGTGTCTCTTCCGTGCGCGTATCGGCCGGTTTTTTCCAGGCGCTCGGCGAGCTCCCCGTCATGGGACGCACCTTCACTGCGGAAGAGGACCGCGACGGCGGCCCGCACGCAGTTGTCATCAGTCATCCACTCTGGCGCACCGCTTTCCAGAGCGACCCTCACATCCTCGGCAAATCCATTCTGGTCAAAGGCGAGCCCTACACCGTGATCGGCGTGCTCGGACCCCGCTTCACCTTGCCCGGAGCCGCCGATATCTATACGCCGATCCGGCCCTCCCGCAGCGGCGAAGGCGGCGGCACGAACTACAGCTTCATGGCCCGCCTGAAGCCCGGCGCCACCTGGCAGGAGGCAAACGCCGCCCTGGCACGTCTGCACCCGAAGATGCTGGACTGGCATGAACACGATCTGCGGCCGGGCGAGCGACGCGCACTGCAATTCATTCCGCTCGAAGAGCACCTCAGTGCAGATCAACATGACCCCGCGCTGGCCCTGCTGCTGGCCACCGGCTTCATTGTGCTGATCGCCTGCGCCAACCTCGCCAGCCTGACCCTGGTTCGCATGCGCCGCCGCTCCTACGAGCTGGCAACCCGGCTGGCACTGGGTGCTGGCCGCTGGCCGCTCATGCAGCAGTTGTGGGCGGAGAGCGCGCTGCTCGCGCTGGTCGGCGGTGTCATTGGCCTCGCAACGGCCATCGGTCTGCTGCGCGCCCTGGTTGCTCTTCTGCCGCCAGAGATCGTACCCTTCGGCGGCGTTGCGCTCGACGGACGCGCCCTGCTCTTCACGCTCTTGATCTCCATCGGCACCAGTCTGCTCTTTGGCTTGCTGCCGGCGCTCGCCGTGTTCCGCATGGACCCGGCCATGGTGCTGGGCCAGCGCACCGTTGCCGGCACACGAGGCCGCCACGCACGACAGGTGCTGATCGCCGTCGAGGTGGCCTTGACCGTCGTGCTGCTGGCCGGCTCCGGACTGCTGATCCGCTCCCTGATCCACTTGCAGACATTGCCGCCCGGCTTTGACCCGCATGGCGTGCTCACCGCGCAGGCCTCGCTCGATCAGGCCGACTATCACGACCCCGCACGCTTTACGACGTTGATGCAGGAGAGCGTCGCGGCCATGCAGCGTATCCCGGGCGTCACGCAGGCCGCCGTCGGACTGAGCCTGCCCTATGAGCGCGGCCTGAACGATGGCGTCACCGTGAAAGACGGCAAGCAGGCAGGTCAGCGCTCCATGACTTCGGAGATCTACGTCACGCCCGGCTACTTCAACACGCTGGGCATCGCGCTGCGCGACGGCCGCGCTTTCACCGCTAGCGACACCGCGACAAGCGAGGGCGTAGCCATCGTGAACGAAAGCTTTGCGCGCCAGATTATGCATGACTCCAACCCGGTCGGCCGCCTGCTGGAGCAGGACAAGATCAAACGCCGCATCGTCGGCGTCACCAGCGACGTGCAGCAGAAGCCTGGCCTCGACGACACCGGGCCCATCAGCACCGAGCGCACGCTCTACATCCCGGCAACCCAGGTGCCGGGCGACTTCCTCTCGCTCGTCCATGTCTGGTTCCAGCCAAGCTGGATCGTCCGCTCCTCCCATCTCGACGCGCAGACACCCGCGATGATGCAGCGCGCGCTTAGCTCGGTCGATCCCAACCTGCCCTTCGCCAGCTTCCACACCATGGACGATCTGTTGGCGACCGCGCTGGCTCAGCAGCGTATCGAAGTGGCGCTGCTCTCTTCCCTTGCCGTCCTGGCGCTACTGCTGGCCGCGCTCGGCATTTTCGCGCTGGTCTCCAGTGTTGTCACAGACCGTCAGCGCGAGTTCGGTATCCGGATCGCGTTGGGCTCGCCGCTCTCCGACTCGATGCTCTTGGCCGGCCGCTCCGGCGTGGTTCCGGCGGTCATCGGACTCGCGACCGGCCTGACGCTGGCTCTGGTTGTCCTCCGCGCGATGCGCAGCGCGCTCTTCGGCATTTCCAGCTACGATCCAGTCACGTTGGTCGCGACCATGGCCGTGCTGCTGTTGCTGGCCGCGCTCGCCAGTCTGTTGCCTGCATTGCGCATCACGCGCATTCAACCCGTCGAGGTGCTGCGGGCCGAATAAGCTGCGTCAGACTTGGTTGCCTGGTCAGAAAGATTACTCATTCCGCAACGATGAGAGCAACCAGCGCGTCCTATGGAGTACATGGCGTTGCTGGGGACGCTGAAACACAAACTGTTCGTGGGCTCGCGCACCAGCGGCGTCTACCGCAGTGTGGCTGAGGCTTTGCGGCATGTCCGCCCGGGCCGAAAGGTCGGCTATGACCACGAAGAGGCCGCCGACCTCTATCCCTGGCTGATGGACTACACCAAGATCAGCGACTTCGCGGTCCTCTTCTATTTCAACAAGCTGCTCCAGCCGGGGATGCGCATCTTCGACTTCGGCGGAAACATCGGTGTGCTCTATTACGCCTTCCAGAAGCGCTGGCGCCTGCCCGAAAATGTCACCTGGACCGTCTGCGATGTGCCCGCGGTGGTGCGTGCAGGGATTGCCCGCGCAGCGGATCAAACAACGCCCGGACTGGAGTTCACCACCGATTTTCGCGAGGCCGCGAACGCGGATGTTCTCCTGACCTCGGGAACGCTGCAGTGCGTCGAAGAGGACTTTGGCCCCATGCTGCAGGGCCTTGGTGCCGCGCGTCCCAGGCACCTGCTGATCAACCGCGTGCCCATGTGGGACCGCCCGGAACTGGTCAGCCTCCAGGACCTGGGCCCGGTCGTCTATCCCTACCGGGTCTTCGAGCGCTCCCGTTTTCTAAGCTCGCTCGCGATCGCGGGATATGGTGTCCAGGACCAATGGGAGTGCCCGGAGAAGTCGATCAGCATTCGCTTCCGCCCCTGGATCAGGATTCGGGGCTTCGACGGCTATTATCTGACGCTCAACACCGCCTCCTGAGGCGCTGTTTCAGCGTTCTGAAGTCATCTCACGCACCAGCAGACGATCTCCCTCGCGGAGATAGCTTTTTTTGCGGAACCACTCGTCCATCGCGAGGGCGAGCGCATCGATCGGGACTCGTAGCCCCGCCTCCACCTGTCCGTCCGCGACGGGCAGCGTGTCGTCGAAGACGGCGCTGTTGGTGAAGTTGCGCATGGCAAAGTTGTCGATCCAGGCCAGCGGACAAGGCTCTGATGCGCCGCCATCACGCACATACTCGACACTTAGCTTGCGCACGAACACAGACCCTACCGCCGCGCTCGCGGACCTGCTGCGCGTACAGCAGCCGGCGCATCGAAGCGCGCAAAGTTCGCTTCAAATTGCGCCGCCAGCGCAGCAGCCTGGCGATCGTATGCGGCCTTGTCCGGCCACGCGTTGCGCGGGTTCAGCAGTTCTGCGGGGACGCCAGGGCAACTCGCCGGGATGCTCAAACCGAACGCCGGCTCGGTGGTAAATTCCACTCCCGCCAGGCTGCCGCCGAGCGCTGCCGTCACCAGCGCGCGCGTGTGCGGCAGGCTCATGCGCCGGCCCACGCCGAAGACGCCGCCGGTCCAGCCGGTGTTCACCAGCCAGCATTGCGCGCCGTATTGGCGCAGCCGCTCGCCCAGCATCGCCGCATAGACCTTCGGAGCCAGCGGGATAAAGGGCGACGCGAAGCAGGTGGAGAACTCCGGCACCGGCTCGGAGCCAAGACCCGCTTCGGTGCCCGCGAGCTTCGCCGTGTAGCCGGAGAGGAAGTGATACATCGCCTGCTCCGGCGTCAGCTTCGCGATAGGCGGCAGCACGCCGAAGGCATCCGCCGCCAGGAAGACCACATTCGCCGGCTGGCCACCGATCCCGGGAATGACCGCGTTCTCGATGAATTCCACCGGATAGGCGGCGCGGGTGTTCTCCGTGTAACGAATGTCTTCGTAGTCCGGATCGCCTGTGCGCGGATCGATCACCACATTCTCCAGCACCGCGCCGAAGCGGATCGCGTGATAGATCTGCGGCTCCTTCTCTTCGCTCAGATCGACGCACTTGGCATAGCAGCCGCCTTCAAAGTTGAAGACACCGCGCTCGCCCCATCCGTGCTCGTCATCGCCAATCAACCGCCGATGCGGGTCTGCAGAGAGCGTCGTCTTGCCCGTACCGGAGAGGCCGAAGAAGAGCGCCGTCTTGCCATCCGCGCCCACATTGGCCGAGCAGTGCATGGGAAAGACGTCGCGCTCCGGCAGCAGATAGTTCATCACGCCGAAGATGCACTTCTTCATCTCGCCGGCATATTTCGTGCCACCGATGAGCACGATCTTCCGTGTGAAGTCGGTAATGATGAAGGTCGAGGAGGTGGTGCCGTCGCGTTGGGGCACGGCGTCGAACTCGGGTGCGGCGATGACCGTGAAGTCCGCCAAGTGTTCCGCCAGCTCCGCGGGCTGCGGACGCACAAAAAGCTGCTTCACGAAGAGCGCATGCCACGCATACTCCGCCACAATGGTGATGGGCAGCCGGTAGTGCGGATCGGCCCCCGCGTACAAGTCGAGCACGTAACGGTCGCGCTCCTGCATGTGGTGCTGCACGCGCTCCAGCAGCGCGGCGAAGCGCTCCGGCGGAAAGGGCTGGTTCACCTTCCCCCAATCGACGCGGCCTTCGGTCAGCGCATCCTTCACCAGAAACTTGTCGCGCGGCGAGCGGCCGGTGCGTGCCCCGGTCAGCGCGACCACGGCGCCATTCGACGCCAGACGCGCCTCGCCCCGGGCGATCGAGGCCTCTACCAGTTGCGGCGTCGACAGATTGCGGTGGACGTGCGGCCCCTCTAACAAACTCTTCGACACAGTGCTCGCTGTGGCAGCGCCCATATCTCTCCTGTTCCGGGTCAAGCTACAAAACCCACCATTGTGCCATCTCGCAGGCAACTGCGGCTAGCCGCGAGGACGATCGCTGCAACCTATTGATCACAAAAAGATTAAGGCAGCCTTAAGTCATTTCACGGGATATTCACGAGCGTCACACGATAAGTTCTTGCCTCCCTTGCTATCACGCTCATGGAGGTTCATACATGAAATACGCTGCTCTTCTTTTGGCTGGCGCCGCTGCGCTGGCTGTCACCGGCATTCCAGGTCACGCCGAGGATGACGACTGGGGACACAACCACATCAAGCACGTGCTGCTCATCAGCATCGACGGCATGCACGCAGTCGACTATCGGAACTGCGCACAAGGCATCAGCGGCGTGAACGGCGGCGCACCCTACTGTCCGAACCTGGCAGCACTCGGCGCCGACGGGGTGAACTACGTGGCGGCCAGCACCTCGCGTCCTTCCGATTCGTTTCCCGGCCTGATGGCGATCGTCACCGGCGGTACGCCTCGCACCACCGGCGTCTACTACGACGTTGCCTATGACCGCTCACTCGATGCGCCGGCGAAGGCCACCGGCAACGGTGTGGCTGCCGGTCCATGCACTCCCAGCGCCGCGCCCACTGGTACTCGCACCGAGTATGAAGAGGGCATCGATCTCGACCAGAGCAAGTTGAACGCCGGTGCGCCGGGAGCCAATCTGACCAACGGCGGCCTCACCGCAATCGATCCGCAGCGCCTGCCGCGCGACCCGCGGGCTGGCTGCGCTCCCGTCTACCCCTGGAACTTCATTCGCACCAACACCATCTTCGGCGTGGTGCACAACGCCGGCGGATACACCTCCTGGTACGACAAGCACCCGGCCTATGCCGCAGTGGCTGGTCCGGGCGGCGGATCGCTGAACGAATACTTCTCGCCGGAGATCAACTCCCTCGTCGTGCCCGTTCCCGGCTATGAGACGCCTGCCGGTGTTTCCTGCAGCCCTGTCCCTGATCCGTCACAGCTCGGCTCATGGACCAACAGCTTCGCAAACATCCAGTGCTACGACACTATCAAGGTGAAGGGCATCCTGAACCAGATCCACGGCAAGACCCACGACGGTAATTCGACCCGGGTGCCCAACCTGTTCGGCATGAACTTCCAGGCCGTCAGCGTGGGCCAGAAGCTGCTCGAGTCAGGCGTCGGCAACGGCGGTTATCTCGATGCTGCAGGCACCCCGAGTGAGCTGCTGACCCAGGAGATCCAGTTCGTCGATGCATCGATCGGCGAGATGGTGAACGATCTGAAGGACACGGGAGAATTCGATTCGACACTGATCGTCATCACCGCGAAGCACGGCCAGGGCCCAATCGATCCGCATCGCTTCCTGCCCATCCCCGGGCATAGCGGCACCAACGGCACCACGCCGGCAACGCTGCTCGCTAGCCTGCTTCCCGCTTCCGAGTCGCCGCTGAACTCGACCGGAATCGGCGCAACGGAAGACGACGTCTCGTTGCTCTGGCTGAGCGACTCCGGCAACACCGCCTCGGCGGTCGCCACACTGGAGCAGAACGGCAGCAAGATCGGCCTGGGCACCATCTTCTATGGACCGTCGCTGGCGATGAACTACAACCCGCCAGGCCTGCCGCCGTCCGGCGATCCGCGCACACCGGACATCATCGTGACCCCCAACCCAGGCGTCATCTACACCGGCAGCACCGCCAAGCAGTCAGAGCACGGCGGTTTCTCTCACGACGACACCAACGTGATGATGCTGCTCTCCAATCCCAGCTTCCGACCGCACACGGTCTACTCCGACGTGTCCACCACCCAGGTAGCTCCGACGATTCTGCGGGCGCTCGGACTCAATCCGCGCGACCTGCAGGCGGTGCAGTTGGAAGGCACATCCGTACTGCCGGATATAAGCCTGCCGCAAAACGATCGATAACGCAGTAGGCAAAAACACCCGCAGGGGCGGCGTTGTCTCCACGAGGCGCCGCCTCGTTGTTTCCCTAAGGCGCCGCCTCGTCGTTTCAAGGAAGCGCCGCTTCGTTGTTTCAAGGAGGCGCCGCCCCTACGCTTTCAGCGTTTGCACCGCACCGCGAAAGATGCTCTGATCGACGCTGGGTGACACCAGCCGTGCCCTCCACTGAAATCGACCGCAGCCAGATCGATCGCACCATCGACGCCGTGTGGCGCATGGAGTCCGCACGCGTCATCGCGGGTCTGACGCGCATCGTGCGCGATGTCGGCATCGCCGAAGAGCTGGCGCAGGACGCGCTGGTCGCCGCGCTCGAACAATGGCCGGCCTCGGGCGTGCCGCAGAATCCCGGCGCCTGGCTCATGGCTGCGGCCAAGCATCGCGCCATCGACCTGCTGCGCCGCAACACACGCATCGAGCACAAGCACGAAGAGCTCGCTCGCGAGCTCGAAGAACAGCAGCAGCGCTCCTTTGCCGACTTCGCAACTGCGCTCGCCAGTGCAGCCGACGGCGATATCCAGGACGACCTGCTCCGCCTCGTCTTCATCTCCTGTCATCCCGTGCTCTCGCCCGAATCGCGCGTCGCCCTCACGCTGCGCCTGCTCGGCGGCCTGACCACGCCGGAGATCGCCCGCGCCTTCCTCACCCCGGAGACCACCATCGCGCAGCGCATCGTGCGCGCCAAGCGCACGCTCGCCGAAGCGCACGTGCCCTTCGAAGTTCCCACCGGCCTCGACCGCGCCGCACGCCTCTCGTCCGTGCTCGAGGTGATCTACCTCATCTTCAACGAGGGCTACTCCGCCACCGCCGGTGAAGATTGGCTGCGTCCTGCGCTCTGCGAAGATGCGCTGCGCCTCGGCCGCATCCTCGCGGGACTCGCCCCACAGGAGCCCGAGGTTCACGGCCTCGTCGCGCTCATGGAGATCCAGGCCTCGCGATCAGCCGCGCGCGTCGGGCCGACCGGCACACCAATCCTGCTGCTCGAGCAAAACCGCGCGCTGTGGGACTACCTGCTGATCGGCCGTGGCCTCGCCGCGTTGGATCACGCGGAACACCTGG
>JAUTWX010000473.1 GCA_030838385.1 Acidobacteriaceae bacterium | reverse complement strand
GCAAATCCTGGCGGAGAAATACAACGTCGCGGCTGATGTGTGGAGCGTGACCAGCTACAACGAGCTGCGCCGGGACGCGCTAGCTGTAGAGCGCTGGAATCGCCTGCATCCCTCGCAGCAGACGAAGCAGCCGTACATTCTGAGCGCTCTGGGCAGTGCGCCGGGGCCGATCATCGCTGCCAGCGACTATATGAAGGCTGTGCCGGACCAACTGGCGCCCTGGCTGCTTGATCGGCTCGTCTCACTGGGGACGGATGGCTTCGGCCGCAGCGACAATCGCGAGCATCTGCGGCGGCACTTCGAGGTCAGTGCGGAGTCGATAGTCGCGGCAACGCTCTCCCGGCTGGCACGCGAAGGCAAGTTCGATGCTAAGAAGGCGGAAGCGGCTTTTGCGGAGCTTGGGGTCGATCCGGAGCGCGGCGATCCGGCGCGTGCCTGATTCCAACAGCGCGGCATGATCCAGGCCGGAGCGTCATGCTCCGGCCATTGTGTCTGCACAAGGGATCTAGTCGGAGGCGTCGAGCAGCGCGGCGAGCTTGGCGTCGATGCGCGGGCGCGGTGCTATCGCGCGTGGGCGGTCGCTGAGCCGCTGGTATTCGGTTGCCGAGAGCATCACGGCGATGTCACGGTCATTGCTGCGGATCATCACTGGTTCCCGCTGGGCCCTGTTGAGCAGCGTCGCCAGCTTCAGCTTAGGGTCTGTGGCAGAGATTGCTTGCATTCGTTCGCTCCAGTGCCGGTCATTGTCTCCAAGGCGGGGCGTTTGCGAAATGAATCCTTAGTCGTACGCATCCGCCCCGGCAACATGTCCGGAAACGGACAGCCCGGCCACGTGACCGGACAACGGACCCGGCGGATGGCGAGCAGATCGGAATCGTATCAATAACACTTTCAGCAACTTAGAAGTCAGGCGTATCTTGGACGTCGAAGTGCTCTAGAGTCCATTGATGGACATCGCCCGCCCCGATATCAAAGCCAAGAAGAACCGCCGCCGCATGGTGACCATAGCGGTCGCAATCGTCGTCCTTGCCGCCGTGACCTTCGCTGTCATGCGGCTAAAACCCGCAGCCCCTACCGTCGAGCGCAGCGTGGTGTGGACCGATACAGTGAAGCGTGGAAACCTGATTCGGCAGGTACGCGGCAATGGGACACTGGTACCCCGCGAAGACGCGATCCGCCAGATCCCGGCACAGACCGATGCCACGGTGACTCGCATCCTGGTGCTTCCCGGCACGAACGTGAAAGCCGAGACCATTCTGGTGGAGCTGAACGATCCGCTGCTTACCCAGCAGGCAATGGATGCCAGCCTGGGTCTGAAAGAGGCGGAGGCCGACCTGAAAAACACCGCGGTGCAACTGCAGAGCACACTTTCTACCCAGAGAGCGACAGCCGCCACGACCAATGCCGATTACCAGACCGCCAAGCGCCAGGCATCGACCGATGAAGCCCTCTACAAGCTGGGTGTGGTCTCCGGCATCACCGCGCAGGCCTCATCAAGCAAAGCGGATGGATTAACTACCCAGAACCAAATGCAGCAGAATGTCGTATCCATCAACGAGAAGGCCCTGGAGACACAGATGTCGGTCCAGCAGGCTAAGGTGGACCAGGCACGAGCGATGTACCAGCTCAAACAGCAGCAGTTGGACGCGCTGCGAGTGAAAGCGGGCATCAGCGGCGTGCTGACGGATCTGCCGCTGGCCGTCGGACAGCACGTGACCCCTGGGACCATGCTCGCGAAGGTGGTTGTGAAGAATCAGTTGAAGGCAGCGCTCAACATTCCGGAGACGCAGGCGCGCGACATCCAGACCGGCCAGCCGGCTGCTGTCGACACGCATAACGGCATCATCGAAGGCACGGTGCAACGTATCGATCCGGGCGTGCACAACGGCACGGTCACCGTAGACGTGGCCCTGAACGGCTTTGTCGAGGGTGAGCGGCCGGACCTGAGCGTGGACGGCCAGATCGACCTGCAGCGGTTGTCCAACGTGCTGTATGTCGGCCGGCCTGCCTTTGGCAATGAAGATTCGACCATCAGCTTGTTCAAACTGAGCCCCGATGGCAAGACCGCGACGCGCGTTCCCGTAAAGGTGGGCCGCGCCTCGGTGAATGCCATCCAGGTGCTCAGCGGGCTCAATGAAGGAGATACCGTCATCCTGTCCGACATGTCCCGCTGGGACCAGGTGGACCGCATCCGGCTGGAATAACAACCGAACTTAGGAAGGAAAGGAATACGAGGCCAACTATGGACGAAACAGCACAGGCACTGATATCGATCGAAGCGCTGACCAAGGTCTTCTACACGGATGAGATCGAGACGCACGCGCTCTCCGGCGTGCATCTGGCGATCCTGCGTGGCGATTACGTCGCCATGTCCGGGCCGTCGGGTTGCGGCAAGTCCACGCTGCTCTCGATCATCGGGCTGCTCGACACGCCGACCAACGGCCGCTACCAGTTGAACGGCAAGCCGGTGGAGAACCTGAGCTTCGCCGAGCGCTCGCGCATCCGCAACCAGGAGATCGGCTTCATCTTCCAAAGCTTCAACCTGATCGGCGACCTCACCGTTGCCGAGAATGTGGAGCTGCCGCTGACCTACCGCTCCGGCATGCCGGCGGCGGATCGCAAGCGTCGCGTGCAGGAGTCGCTGGAGCGCGTGGGAATGGCGCATCGCATGCGCCACTATCCTTCGCAGCTCTCCGGCGGTCAGCAGCAGCGTGTTGCTGTGGCCCGCGCACTGGCCGGTTCGCCGTCCATCCTGCTGGCCGACGAGCCCACCGGAAACCTGGACTCCAAAAACGGCGAAGCGGTGATGGAGCTGCTCTCCGAGCTGCACAAGGAAGGCGCGACCATCTGCATGGTGACGCACGATCCGCGCTTTGCCCGGCACGCCGAGCGCCAGGTACACCTCTTCGACGGCAAGGTCATTGCCGAGGGAGAGCTGTCACCAGAGCAGCTATTACAGGTGCAGTAGCTGCAGGTTCAGTAGCACGGCGCCGCAATACCGCGTACGCGAAAACGTAGCAGGAGTGTGTCCGGAGGCTGGGGACATCTCCGGTACTGAGGGAGAGCTGCGATGGGGAAGTTGCTCAAGGACGTACAGTACGCACTGCGGCAGTTCCGCCGCAGCCCCGGCTTCGCCATCACGGCTGCGCTGACGCTCTCCCTCGGCATCGGCGCGACGACAGCGATCTTCACGCTGATCTACAACACCATGCTGAAGTCGCTGCCGGTAAAGCACGCCTCGCGACTCTACATGGTTGGCAAGGAGCCCACCTGCTGCAACTATGGCGGCCTCCAGGGCGACGAATGGCGCATCTTCTCGAACGATCTTTATCTCCACTTCCGCGATCGCACGAAAGGGTTCGAGAGTCTGACTGCTTTTCAGTCCTTCACGACGTCCTTGCTAACGCGGCGAGTCGGCGATGCGCAGCCGCCGATTACCGTACCCGGACGATTCGTTGCCGGTAACGAGTTCTCCACGCTTGGCGTGCCCCTGGCGCTCGGCCGGCCTATTCAGCCATCGGACGACACCGAAGGCGCGATACCCGTGGCCGTGATCAGTTACCGCATGTGGCAGCGGCGCCTCGGCTTCGACCCCCACATCCTGGGCGCGAATTTCACCATGAATGGCGTGGTGGTCACGGTGGTTGGCGTCACGGCGCCAGAGTATCAGGGCGAGATTGTGCAGTCTGACCCGCCGGAACTCTGGCTGGCGCTGAACCAGGAGGCGAAGTTCACGGGCGCGGATGCGGCGCATACCCATCACCCTGATTCGCACTGGCTGGATGTGGTTGGACGCATCGCACCCGATGCATCGCTGGAGCAGATCGCCGCGCAGTTGAACCTGGAACTGCGGCAGTGGCTGCGCAGCCGGGACACGCTCAATGTCGCCGAGCGGGCGCAGATCAATCGTCAAGAGACGCAGCTCTCCTCCGCGAAGGCCGGCGTGAATGACGTCGCGGAGAATTACGGGCGGGCGCTGAATCTGCTGATGGCGGCTGCGGGATTCGTGCTGCTGATCGTCTGCGCCAATGTAGCCAACCTGCTGCTGGTGCGCGCCACCGCGGAGCGGCAGCAGCAGGCGGTTCGTATCGCGCTGGGCGCGACCCGCGGGCAACTGGTGCGGCAGGCCATGATCTCGAGCGTGCTGCTGGCGATGGTTGGCGGAGCGGGCGCCATCGGCATCGCGTATGCCGTCGCCCATTCGGTGTTGAGACTCGCCTTCCGCGGGTCAGAATATGTGCCAGTCTCAGTGAATCCGTCGCTGCCGGTGCTGGGCTTCGCTGTGCTTGCGGCATTGATCACCGCGGTTCTATGCGCTGCGATACCCGCATGGATCTCCACCAAGATCGATCCGGCGTCGGCCATCCGCGGCACTGCGCGGACCATGAAAGACTCTAGCTCCGCGACGCAGCGCGTGCTGGTCATTACCCAGGCCGCGCTCTCGGTGGTCCTGCTGTGCGCGGCCGGACTGCTGCTGCGGAGCCTGAATAATCTGCAGACGCAGGACTTCGGCTTCCAGGTTAGAGATCGCTACATCGTTGGCATCGATGCCTTCCTCGCCGGTTACAAGCCGGAGCAGTTGAACGATCTTTATCGCAAGCTCCACGAAAGCCTGATGCAGATTCCCGGCACGAAGAAAGTGGCGTTTGCCCTTTACACGCCGCTGAGCCACGACAACTGGAACGGCGGCGTGTACATCCCGGGCCAGCCCGATCCGCAGCCGGACAGTGACTGGTATGAGGCGACGTATATCCGGATCAGTCCGGAGTATTTCGACTCGATTGGCGCCAAGCTGCACACGGGCCACTTCTTTACCGACAGCGACGATGATCGCGGACGCAAAGTCGCGATCGTGAACCAGGTCTTTGCAGATCGCTATTTTCATGGCAACGCGATTGGCCGGCGTTTCGGCACCGAACGTGAGCTGCAATCGCAGTTCGAGATCGTCGGCATCGTGGAAAACACCAAGCACCAAAACCCCAATGTGCCGCCGCCTCCCATGTATTTCATACCGTTTGCGCAGACGTCGGAGGTATTCAAGGCGGAGTACAAGCCATACGAGCCGCTGGGACACTATGCGGGTCAGGTGGTGCTGGAGACCGCGAACAGTACACCCGCATCCGTAGAAGCGGCGACGCGTCGCGCGTTCACAGACGTGAACCCCAATCTAACGCCGCAGTATTTCCGCACCTTTTCGGAGCAGGTTGCGACCAACTTCAATCAGGACGAGCTGCTGGCGCGGTTGACCTCGCTCTTCGGGCTGGTGGCGCTGATCCTCGCTTCCATCGGCATCTATGGCGTCACCTCCTATTCCGTGGAGCGGCGCACAGGTGAGATTGGCGTGCGCATGGCGCTCGGCGCTGACCGGCGCAGCATTTTGCGCGACGTGTTGAAGCGCGCGCTGGCGCATTGCGGCATCGGCCTGGCTATCGGCGTTCCATTGGCCTACGCAGCCGGGCGCTTCATGGCGCAGCACCTCTACGGCGTCGGCGCCTTCGATGCGCGGGTAAGCATCGTCACCCTGGCCGTGCTTTCGCTTGCTGCGGCGGTCGCGGCCCTGGTGCCGGCACGGCGTGCGGCCTCCATCGAGCCGATGGTGGCGCTGCGCATGGAATGACCACAGACAACAGAGAGGAGGACTCGTGCAGTTCATCCAGCAGATCGTGCAGGATCTTCGTTATGCTTTGCGGCAGCTTCGCCGCACACCGGGCTTTGCGCTCACCGCCGTGCTGACGCTGGCGCTAGGCGTCGGCGCAACCACGGCCATCTTCACCCTGATCTATCAGGTCATGCTGCGGCCCCTGCCGGTCGCGGCGCCTGAGCAGCTCTACAAACTGGGGACGCGGTACGACTGCTGCTTCAATGGCGGCAGTCTGTTCGGCGACTGGAGCCTCTTTTCCTACGACCAGTACCAGATGTTTCGCGATCATCTGGAGGGATTCACCAGCATGACCGCTGTCGAGGCAGGCCAGCGGCCGGTGGGCATACGTCAGCAGGGAAGCGGGCGCGCAGCCGAGCCGGCCCGGTTACAGTTTGTCGCGGGCAACTACTTCTCCACGCTCGGGGTCAAGGCGCTGGAAGGGCGCGCACTTGCGCCTTCCGATGATCAGCGCGGCACCCAGCCGCAGGTGGTGCTGAGCTACGAGATGTGGCAGCGCCGCTTCGGCGGAACGCCGGCGATTGTCGGCTCGGCACTGATGATCAACAATCGCGCGATGACGGTGGCCGGCATCCTGCCTGCCAGCTTCTTTGGCACACGACTGGATGCCGACCCGCCGGAGATCTGGGCGCCGCTGGCCTTCGAGCCCATGCTTACCAACATCGATGCGATGGACCATCCCAGCCAATATTGGCTGTACATCATTGGCCGTGCACGACCCGGATTCAATCCGGCAACCATCGACCAGCAAACCAGCGGGCTGCTCCAGGGATGGCTGCACGCCCACCCCGAAACGCTCGAGCCGGGACAAAGCGTCGCCATTCCGAAGCAGCGCAGTGAATGGGCGCCCGCGGCCAGCGGCATCAGCGAATTGCGCGACAGTTACGCCTCCGGGCTGCGATTGCTATTCATGATCGCCGGCTTCGTGCTGCTGATCGTCTGTGCGAACCTCGCCAACCTGATGCTGGTGCGCGGCATGGCGCGGCAGCAGAAGACCGCGGTGCGTCTTGCCCTGGGAGCGCCGCGCGGCCGCCTCATTCGGCAGACTCTAGTCGAGAGTCTGATCGTTGCAGTGGCCGGCAGCGCCGTGGCAATCCTGCTGGCCGTCTTTGGCTCGCGGGCGATGCTGTCGATGGCTCTGGCCGGCACGCAGTCATCGCCCATCTCCACCTCACCTTCGCTGGCCGTGCTGGGCTTCGCATTGGGCGTCGCTGTGTTGGCGGGTGTGCTTTTTGGCTGTGTGCCGGCGTGGATCACCTCACACTTCGATCCTATCGAGGCACTGCGCGGCGCTAGCCGGACGGCCGGAGATAAGTCCGCGTGGCCGCAGAAGGCGCTGGTGGTGTTTCAGGCGGCGTTGTCCCTGGCGCTGCTCTCCACCGCTGGACTGCTCACCCTGAGCCTGCGTTCACTCGAGCACCAGAACCTGCATCTGGAGACCTCGGGCCGGCTGGTCATCGGCATCAATACGGTGGCCGCCGGCTATGACATCCAGAAGCTCGCGGAGCTGGAGCGCAAGTTCGATACGCAATTGAGGCAGACACCGGGAGTGCTCGACCTTGGCTATGCGACGTATAGTCCGCTCTCGCATGATGGCTGGCACGACCTGACCTTTCTGCCGGGCGCGCCACCACCGCCGCCCGAGTTCACCAACAATTACTACCGGACCACCTACGACCGCATTAGTCCTGGCTATTTCGCTGCCGTTGGCACCCATGTGCTGCTCGGGCGCGGCGTCTCCGATGCTGACACTGCGTCCACGCGCCGTATTGCTGTCGTAAACCAGGCCTTTGTCGATCACTTCCTGAAGGGCAAGTCGCCATTGGGCGCGCATTTCGGCCAGAATGCGCATGATCCAAGTGAGTTCGAGATTGTTGGTGTGGTCGACAACACCAAGTATGAGGATCCTGAGCAGCCGCAGCTTCCCATGGTGTTTTTCCCCCTGGCGCAGCCGGCAGAGGTCTTTGCCGAGCGCGAGCGCGCGGGAGAGGAGCGGGTTCGCTATCCCGAAGACATCGTAGTGCACTACCAGGGCGGCGAAGCGGAGATGGCCGCTGCCCTGCGTCGCGCGATCGGCAACATCGATCCCAACCTGCCCATCACCCGCATCGATACCT
>JAUTWX010000460.1 GCA_030838385.1 Acidobacteriaceae bacterium | reverse complement strand
CGGTGCGGCCCGGCATGGACGCTCGCTCCAACGGCACTACGTGATTCAACTGTCCCTGGCAGATCACCATGCCGCCGGAATGCTGGCCAAGGTGACGTGGAAGGTCTTGAATCCGCATGCAGAGTTCGAGGTATTTGGCGATGCGTGGATGTTTGATATCGAAGCCGGCATTCTGGAAGGAGTGTGCCATCGTGTCGTTCTTGCCGCGCCACTCCCAATTGCTGACGAGCCCCGAAAGCCGGCCTAACGATTCCTGATCGAAGCCGAGTGCTTTGCCTACTTCGCGAGCGGCCGACTTGCCGCGATAGGTGATCACGTTGGCGGTCATAGCGGCGCCCAACTCGCCATAACGCTGATAGACGTATTGGATGGCTTGCTCCCGCTTATCTTCCGATGGCAGATCGAGGTCGATGTCCGGCCATTCCCCGCGGCTTTCGCTCAGGAAACGCTCGAAGAGCAGCTCCATGCCGACCGGATCGATGGCGGTGATCTCTAGGGCGTAGCAGACCGCGGAGTTCGCCGCACTGCCGCGGCCCTGAATCAGAATGTCATTATCTTTGCAAAACCGGATGATGTCCCAAACGATGAGGAAGTATCCGGCAAAACCAAGCTTGGCGATCAATGCCAGTTCGTGGTCAACCTGCTTCTTTGCGCGTTCCATCAAGGCGGGATTATTTTTCGGCCCATAGCGCCGCAGCACGCCCTCTTCGGTGCGCTTTCGCAGGAAGCTGTCCATGGTTTCACCGTCAGGGACTAGATAACGTGGGAACTCATAGCCGAGATCATTCAACTCAAATTTGAGCCGCGAGGAGAGATCGACTGTGTTCGCGATCGCCTCCGGCACATCTCGAAAGAGGGCGGCCATTACACTGGCAGGTCTCAGGTGGCGTTGACTATTGAGCGACAGAAGACGGCCTGCATGATCGAGTTCGGTGTGGTGATGTACCGCCGTAAAGAGGTCCAGAATCTCCCGGTCATAAGCCGTGGCGTAGCGAACTCCATTAGTCGCGAGCACAGGAAGCTTCAGGGAACGGGCAATCCGAATCGCAGCCTGATTCCGCCACTCCTCCTCGCGCTCACGGTGCCGCTGCAGTTCGACATAGACGTTTGCCGGACCGAAGATACGAATCAGCCGTTCGACGGTCTCGCGGCCCGCCTCTTCGCCTCCGCGCATCAAGGCAGCGGCTAATGGGCCTTCATCGCCGCCGGTCAGGCAGACGAGGCCTTGCGCGTACTGCCGCAGGTCACCGAAGTTGGCCGCGCCCTCCTGTTTCGTGGTCTCTCGCATCTTGAATTGGGTGATGAGCTGGCAGAGATTCTGATAGCCTTCGCGCGATTCGCACAGCAGCGGCAAACGCGCGGGTTGGGAGACATGCTGATGCGGCACCCATGCTGGCGGTGTGAGTCTGGGACCAAAGCTCGACACTGCGATCTCCGCGCCGATGTGAGCGTGAATGTTATTGCTCTTCGCGCTGGTATGGAAGCGCGCCGAGCCATAGACGCCGTTGCGATCGAGCAAGGCCATTGCCGGCATCTCCAGTGCGACCGCACGTTCAATCAGTGTCTCGGGCTGCGATGCTCCTTCGAGAAAGCTGAAGGCGCTGGCGGCATGTAACTCGACGTAACGCTCAGTCATAGAGCGCCACCATCTGCCATAGGTTTTGCATGAGATCGCGTGTCATGCAGCAGCAGATCATTCCGCCATCTTGCGCTCGCGCGACGAGGTCCCATTGCTCAAACCCCCAGAGCGTTTGATTCCACCAGTCGCTACCAGTCAGCCAAGGGCCATAAGTGCGCTCTACCGTGTAGCGACGCTCGCGAAAGAAAAACATCGATGGCCGGCGATTTTGCAAGGTGACGGAGGTTGTCTCGGGCGGGCGAAGCCGCCGCATGGAAGCTCGTGGCTGCGAGGCAATAGCGCCGGCAGAATCGCGGGAGGGCACGGTGAAGGGCTCTACACGAAAGTTTTCCGGCGTGAGCGTGTCCTGAAGAACGGCGCGGCCAACGCACTCCTCTCCGACAATGGCGCGTATGCGGGCGAGCGTTACGTCCAGCCGCGCTGCTTCGGGAAGCTGCGGAGAAAATAAACCAAGCTGCACCTTGCTTGTGCTGCCGGGTTCGGCCGTCAGTGTCAAAGCCAGGATGGCGGCCTGCGGCGGATGGGCTTCAAGGTCGAGATGAAGAAGCTTGATCCAGAGCTGCTTGTCGGTTGTCGGTAACGCAGGCCGGACGGTTCGTGTATGCGTGCCTCCGCCATCCAACGTCAACACGATTGTGACGGAGGCCAGTGCAAGGATACGGGCCTTCGCACGCAGGATCAGCTGGTCGAGCATGACCCCAATGACGAAGAGCAGCGAGTCCAGCAGTTCGACCGGCGAGTCGAGTTCCATCTTCTCTTCGAGGAGGAAAGCAGCTTCTACCGGTTGAAAGAGATGGGGCAGTTCGCCGCGTGCGAGTTGTTGAAGCCGTTTGCCCTCCTGGCCCATGCGGGCGATCAGCTCTTTTTCCGGCAGAGCTGCCAGCATCCCAAGGGTGTAAATGCCCCAAACAGCGAAGGTCTCCGCCTGAGTCTCCTTGAGATCGAGGACAGTTAATGGCAGGGATGCCAATGCCTTCGGCTCGTCTCCCGGTGCGATCATTCTGAATGGTGTGCTCGGCGATAGACCTCTGGCGAGGCAGACAGCCGCATGGAAGTTGCTGCTGACGGTGACGCGGGCTGAAATTCCCAGAGACCGCACACACTCAAGAAGATTCCGAACCAGCATCTCCGGCGGCCCGAACAGGGCTTTTGTTCCTGCGATGTCGATGACGCAGAGGAACGCTGTATCTTCACTCCGATCTTCGACGCGAGGCGAGAACCCACCTGCACACTCAAGCAGGATGGTTCTCACCGCCATCTCTTCTTTGTGGGAGCGGCACAGCAGGACTGGTTCAGGGAAAGTATCGACCTCGACTCGAGTCATGCCATGCGTCATGCCGAGAAGACGCGCTTTTGTATTGAGAGAGCAGACTTGCTGCAACGGAGGCTCCCCTTTCATCACCACACAGGGCTTGCTGTGCAACTCTGGCCGGAGACGCAAGAGCGTCTGTGCTGGAAACTCCCTTGCATACAGACAGGCGTAGAGTTCTGCAGGTTGGTTCATCGCGCACCTGCCCATGCAGTTCGGCTTTGCCAGCTTACATCCCTTTCCCTTTGCGGCGGTTTGCGCAAGGGGATGACATTGGTCGATACGGGTTTGAATCGTTCTCGGGCTACTTCAACGCAATACTCAATTCCTGTGAACACGGTCTTCTCTTCGTGCAGTGCGTTGCCGGGCTGTAAACGCAGAACAAGACCGGCGCTGCTCTTTGCGCACGCATGCTGGGTAAGCAGAAGAATGCTCGCCTGGCTTTTTTCCGCGGCGGCGCGGTAACGGAACCATGTTGCCAGTGGCACACGCGAAGCATATTCGGGTGCGATGCTGCCCATATCCAGCACGATTGCACTGAAGCCGCCGGCTTGCAGCAGCAGGTCTGTCACCCGCAACGCCTGCTCCATACGAGACCAGGGTTTTCCGGAGACTATTGGCTTTCTGTGCGTAGTCAACTGCCGCGGAGGGTTGGGTTCGAAGATTTTTCGTTCGGGCTTTATCCTGCGTTGCGGCTCCGCGCATCGGGGCGCTGTCACCTCCGGCCTCAGAAAACCACTGACTGCATCGGAGAGCCCTTTGACCTCATTGCGCGGATGCGGGC
>JAUTWX010000455.1 GCA_030838385.1 Acidobacteriaceae bacterium | reverse complement strand
AAGATGATCTACGAAGTCGCAGGCGGCATCCCTGGCGGCAAGGCGCTCAAGGCTGTCGTGCCCGGCGGCGCATCCTGCCCCATCCTGCGCGCGGACGAGATCGACGTCGGGATGGACTTCGATCAGATGGGCAAGGCTGGCACCATGCTGGGCTCGGCCGGAGTCGTGGTGCTCGACGAGACCGTCTCGATCGTCGAGTTCGCGCTCCGGACCATCAAGTTCTACCAGCATGAGAGCTGCGGTTGGTGCATCCCCTGCCGCGAGGGCACGGATTGGCTAAAGAAGACGATGACCCGTTTCTACGAGGGCTACGGCACTGTGAAGGACATCGACAACATGCGCTACCTCGCCGAGAACATGCTGGGCCGCACCTTCTGCCCGCTCGGCGACGCAGCCGCGATGCCGATGATCGGCTTCTTCAAGAAGTTCCGCGACGAGTTCGAGGACTACATCAAGGAACATCCGGCGGCACCAGAGTCGCAGGCGCTGGTGGAGCTGGTGGGCGTTTCGTAGTGCGAAAGAGAGTTCATGGCTGACGTAAATCTGACCGTCGACAGCAAGAAGCTGACCGTGCCCGCGGGCACGCTGCTGATTGAAGCCTGCCGCGCCGCGGGCATCGAGATCCCGGCGTTCTGCTACTATCCCGGACTCTCGCTCCAGGGCGCCTGCCGCATGTGCATGGTCCGCATCGAGAAAATGCCCAAGCTGCAGACCGCATGCACCACGCCTGTGACCGAGGGCATGGTCGTCCAAACCGAGACGCCGGAGATCGCGCAGGCGCGCAAAGCCACCGTCGAGCTGCTGCTGGGCAATCACCCGCTCGACTGCCCCGTGTGCGATGCCGGTGGCGAATGCGAATTGCAGGACATGACCTTCAAGTACGGCGCGCCAACCTCACAGTATGTCGAGATCAAGCAGCATCGCGAGGAGCAGCAGTGGTCGCCCGTGGTCTTCTTCGACCGGCCGCGCTGCATCCTCTGCTACCGCTGCGTCCGCATGTGCGGTGAAGGCATGGACGTATGGGCGCTCGGCGTGCAGAACCGCGGCGTCTCCAGCGTGATCGCGCCCAACGGACAGGATCATCTCGACTGCGAAGAGTGCGGCATGTGTATCGATGCGTGTCCGGTGGGCGCGCTCACCTCCGGCACCTATCGCTACAAGACGCGCCCGTGGGAGATGAACCACGTCGCCACCGTGTGCACGCACTGCGGCGACGGCTGCAAGACCACGCTCGGCGTGCGCCGCGCCGATGACGGCATGGAGATCGTGCGCGGTGACAACCGCGACAAGAGCGGCATCAACGAAGACTTCCTTTGCATCAAGGGACGCTACGCATTCGATTTCGCCAATCACCCAGACCGTCTGACCAAGCCGCTCATCCGGCAGGCCGACGGCAGCTTCGCAGTGGCGACCTGGGAACAGGCGCTGGAACTTGCGGCAAATAAGCTGAAGGAAGTTCGCGACACGCGCGGACCACAGGCAATTGGCGTCATCGGCTCCAACCGCACGACAAACGAAGAGAATTACCTGCTGCAGAAGTTCGCGCGCACGGTGCTGGGCACCAACAACATCGATCATCACCGCACCGCCGACTACGTTAGCTTCGTCCGCGCGCTGGCCGGCAAGGGCGACCGCGCCGCTTCTCTGCGCGATGCAGGCACCGCCCCGGCGATCCTTCTGCTGGGCAATGATCCAACCGAGCAGCATCCCGCTCTGGCATGGGCGCTGCGCACCAACGTCCGGCTCAACAAGGCGAAGCTCTTCGTCGTGAACACGAGCGAGATCAAGCTGCGCCGCCAGGCCAAAGCCTTCCTCCATATCCCGGAGGGCAGCTACGCCGATGCTGTCCGCTTCCTCGGCTCGAATGATAGTGAATTTGCTGGCATCGAAGATGCCTCTGCCTTCCGCGATGCGCTGCGTGCCGAGCAGAAGCTGCTCATCCTCTTCGGATCGGAGTTCCGCGGGCACGATATCGATGCGCTGGTCTCCTTCGGGCTCTCGTTGCCGGACACCCGCTTCGCCTGTCTCGCCGACTACGCTAATTCACGCGGCGCGGCCGACATGGGCCTGCTGCCGGACATGCTGCCTGGTTATCGGCATGTCAGCGCACCCGGCCCCTTCGCCGAGGAGTTTCCTAACCTGCCGCAGACACCCGGCAAGGACCTGATCGAGATGTTCGACGCCGCTGAGCGCGGTGAACTCGGCGCGCTCTATGTCGTCGGGGCAAATCCCGTCTCGCGCTACAACATCGACCCCGTTTCACTCAAGAACACCTTCGTCGTCGTGCAGGAGATGTTCCTCACCGAGACGGCACAGATTGCCAACGTCATCCTGCCCGCCGCCAATCTCTACGAAAAGGGCGGCACGGTCACCAACAACTACGGCGACTTGCAGCTCGTCAAAAAAGCGGGCGACCGCGCCGGCGTGCGCTCGGACCTCGAGCTCATCGTTCGCATCGCCGACCGCATGGGCGCGAAGCCGCAGCAGCTTGTCCCTTTTGGTCGGGGACTCCGCTCTGACTCAGGACAATCACGCGGTGCGCAGTCCGGCGAGGCCGATCGCCACTCCATCTGGCTTGCCTCGCGTCAGATCGAGCCCAAGGTCAGCCCCTTCGATCCCTACGCAGTGCTCGATGAAATTGAGCGGCTCGTCCCCGGCTACGATGTCGAGCGCATGAACCTGCTCGCGGGCAACGAAGTGCCTACGAAGCTGGTCAATATCGAGAACGTCGCTGCGCACCGGCGCGACCTTGTTTTGCCCGCAGAAGACGCCCTCTTCACCTCCGGCACGCTGGGCCGCTATAGCGCAAAATTGGCTGAAGTTCACGAATCGCATCGCCACGTTCCTGGCGCGACGCCAACGGAGACCGCGGCCGATTAGCATCGAAGCACTGGCAGTTGAGATTGAAGAAAGAGAGCCTGAGTGAGTCCGCTGCTGATATATGTGCTGTTGAGCGTGGTCAAGATCGTCGTTGTGCTGGTGGTCCTGCTCACCTGCGTCGCCTATACCGTCCTGCTTGAGCGCAAGGTCGTCGGCCGCATCCAGAACCGCTTCGGACCGAGCCGCGTGGGTCCCTTCGGCCTACTGCAGCCGCTCGCCGACGGCCTGAAGCTCTTTCTAAAAGAAGACATCATGCCGGCATCGGTCTACCGGCCGCTGTATATCCTCGCGCCGGTGATCGCGCTCGCGTGCGCACTACTCTCCATTGCCGTCGTGCCCTTCGGGGCAAATATCCAATTCCATGGCGTCGATATGTTCCAGATCTCCGACCTCAACATCGGCCTCCTGGTCATCCTCGGCGTCACCTCCGTCGGTGTTTACGGCATTGCGCTCTCCGGCTGGTCCTCGAACAATAAGTATTCGCTGCTCGGCTCCTTGCGCTCGAGCGCGCAGATGGTCAGCTACGAGCTCGCACTCGGTCTCTCGCTGGTGGGCGTTGTGATCCGCGCCGGCTCGCTGCGGCTGCGCGACATCGTCGATGTGCAGGCGGCACACGGCATACTTTCGTGGAATGTCTTTGGCGGATTCCAGATCGTCGCCTTCTTCATCTATCTCATCTCTGCCTATGCGGAGACCAACCGCGCGCCCTTCGACCTGGTCGAAGCGGAGAGTGAGCTCACCGGCGGCTATCACACCGAGTACAGCTCCATGAAGTTCGCCATGTTCTTCATGGCCGAGTACGCAAACATGATCACCGTGGGCTGTGTGGCTACGCTGCTCTTCTTCGGTGGATGGACCAGCCCCTTCGGCAACCTGCTGCCCGCACCGCACTGGATCGTCATTCAGGCGCTGCTGCCAGTCTTCTGGTTTGTGCTGAAGGTCTTCTTCTTCGTCTTTCTCTATATCTGGGTGCGCGGCACCACGCCACGCTTCCGCTATGACCAGTTGATGGGCTTCGGTTGGAAGTTCCTTGTGCCGCTCGCTATCGCCAACATCATTGTCGCGGCGCTCATCTACACGCCACGGTGATTTACTATGAAGCTTCTGCTGTCTGCAGTCCTTCCTGCTGGTGAACGGCTTTCGGCATGTATCTAGTCATCTTCTTTATCTTCGGAGCACTGTGCATCGCCGGCGCGTTGAATTTGCTGCTGCAGCGGCATCCGATCAACAGCGCGCTCTCGCTCATCGTGGTCATGACCTCGCTGGCCGTCCTCTACCTGCTGCTGGGAGCCGAATTCCTCGCCGCCGCGCAGGTCATCGTCTACTCCGGCGCCATCATGGTGCTGTTCACCTTCGTCATCATGCTGCTCAATGCCGGCAAAGAGGAGCGTACCCGCGGCAGTAAGGCCGCTTACCTCGTCGGCTTTCCTGGCGTCGCTGCGTTGCTCGGCCTGCTCACCTACATCTTTCTGTCCATTCGCACGCCGCTGGGCAATGCGCAGTTAGGGGGCGGCACCCTGGTCACAACCTCCGATCTCAGCCGCGTCCTCTTCCGCGACCTGCTCCTGCCGTTCGAGGTCACGTCCGTCCTCATTCTGGTCGCTATCCTCGGCGCCGTCGCGCTGGCGCGAAAGGAGCCCTGACGTGTTCGTCCCCATCGCCTACTATCTCGTGCTCAGCGCGATCCTCTTCTCCATCGGCGTTGCTGCCTTTCTCATCAAGCGCAATATCATTACCGTCTTCATGTCTATCGAGCTGATGCTCAATGCCGTCAACCTGACCTTCGTCGCCTTTGCACATAGGTGGCATCAGGTCAGCGGACAGATCTTCGTCTTCTTCGTCATGGTAGTGGCGGCGGCCGAAGCCGCTGTGGGGCTGGCCATCATCATCGCAGTCTTCCGCACCCGGAACACGCTCAACGTGGACCAGGTGAACCTGATGAAACTATGAACGACGGCCTCCATCTCTGGCTCATCCCGGTCCTGCCGCTCGTCGGCTTTCTGCTGAATGGCCTGCTCGGCCACCGCTTGCCGAAGGCGCTCGTCTCGACCATCGCGCTGCTCTTCGCAGCGGCCCCGTTGCTGCTGGTGCTTCACGTCTACACCAGCTTCTCGGCGCTCTCGCTTCCCTACATCGAGCGCCACTCTTCCTGGATCGCCACCTCGACCTTTCACGCGGACTTCGCCTTCGCGCTCGATCAGCTCACTCTGGTCATGCTGCTGGTGGTCACCGGTGTTGGCTTCCTCATTCATATTTATTCCGTTGGCTACATGGCGCATGAAGAGGGCTACTGGCGATTCTTCGCCTATCTCAACCTCTTCATGTTCTTCATGCTGACGCTGGTGCTGGCGGAAAACTTTCTGCTGATGTTCGTGGGATGGGAGGGCGTGGGTCTTGCCTCCTATCTGCTGATCGGCTTCTATTTCAAGAAGCACTCCGCGGCCAGGGCTGGCATGAAAGCCTTCGTCGTCAACCGCATCGGCGACTTCGGCTTCCTGCTCGCGATGTTCCTGCTGATCATCCACTTCGGCACGCTTAGCTTCGGCGAAGTCGCCAGCCAGATCGCGCAGCGCCCCGACTGGCACGGCGGCGTCCTGACCGCGATCGCGCTGCTGCTGGTGCTGGGTGCAACCGGAAAATCAGCGCAGATTCCGCTCTACGTCTGGCTCCCTGATGCCATGGAAGGTCCCACGCCAGTCTCGGCACTCATCCACGCCGCCACTATGGTCACGGCGGGCGTCTACATGGTTGTGCGCACGCATGCACTATTTGATCGCGCACCGCTCGCTCTGACGGTCGTCGCCATCATCGGCGCGGCTACGGCGTTCTTCGCGGCTACGGTCGGCATCCTGCAGACAGACATCAAACGCGTGCTCGCCTACTCCACCATTTCCCAGCTTGGATACATGTTCCTGGCTTGCGGTGCTGCGGCCTACTCCGCAGCCATCTTCCATCTGGTCACGCACGCCTTCTTCAAGGCGCTGCTCTTTCTCGCCGCCGGTTCGGTCATCCACGCCGTGGGCGGCGAACAGGACATGCGCGTGATGGGCGGCCTGCGCCGCTACATTCCCGTCACCTTCTGGACCATGACCATGGCGGTCTTCGCCATCTCCGGCTTCCCGCCCTTCGCCGGCTTCTTCTCCAAGGACGAGATCCTCGCCGAGGTCTTCCGCTCGCCCAACGGCGGCCCGCTGCTGTGGGCTGTAGGGCTGGTCACCGCGGCGATCACCTCGTTCTATATGTTCCGCCTCTGGTACATGACCTTCTTTGGCCACCTTCGTCTGCAGCGAGAGGCCGCTCACCACGAAGCCTTGCCCGTCGCACTGGGCGATGAGCTGCTTGCCGGGGAGCACTCCACCAACGGCCACCGTGCGCACGCGCAGCCGCATGCCCACGGCATACACGAAAGCCCCAGGTCCATGCTGATTCCTCTCGTGCTGCTGGCCGTCCTCTCCGTCATCGGAGGTTGGATCGGCATTCCGCACTCGCTCGGTGGCGGTGATCGCTTCGGGCGCTTCCTCGACCCGGTCACGCATGGCACCGGCGTTCCAGCCTCCTTCGAACAAGTCTCGATCGCTATGCGCACCGGTGCGCCCATACCGACCACCGAGCCCACATCGAGGCCGGAGGACCCGCAGACAGAGCGCATGCTGACCGGCTGCTCTGTTTTCGCCGCGCTACTTGGCCTGTTGCTCGCAGACACGCTCTACCGCCGCAAGCCGTATCTCCCTGCCAAAATGGCAGCAGGCTCGCGAGCGCTCTACGCGCTCGTGTGGAACAAATATTGGATTGATGAGATCTATGGCTTCCTCATCGTCAAGCCGTTGCTGATCGTCTCCCGCTACATCTTGTGGGGTGGATTCGATCGCGGCGTCATCGGCGGTGGCGGTCGGGTTCTCGCAGGCGGAACTCAAGGTGTCGGTGCGGTATTGCGCCGCATCCAGTCTGGCAACATTCGCTCCTACGCCGGCTGGCTCGCCTTAGGTGCCGCGGCCATTCTGCTGCTCTCCTTCCTCGGCTTTGGAGCGCATCTGCACATGGGGGTGGTGCGATGACCTCCATCGATCACTCCATCCTGACCTGGATTCTGCTACTGCCCGCGTTCGGCGCAGTCGTCGCCGCGCTTCTGCCGGAGCGCGGGAAGCTGGTGCAGAGCTGGGCCCTGCTCATTGCCGTCGCCACTTTCGTGCTCACGCTCCACCTGCCCGCGCACTTTGACTACAACTACTCCGGCTTCCAGTTCGAGATCAACCGGCTCTGGATCGTCTCGCCGCCCATCCACTATCACCTCGGCAT
>JAUTWX010000452.1 GCA_030838385.1 Acidobacteriaceae bacterium | reverse complement strand
CGTTCTCATCCCTGAAGAAACACCACCCATTCCCGGCCTCTCTATCGCGAGCGTTTATAAGCCCGCCGCGGAGGTAGGTGGTGATTTCTTCCAGGTGATTCCACTGGCAATTCCAGAAGAGAACCCTGGCGCGTTGGTCATACTGGGCGATGTAAGCGGCAAAGGGCTCAAGGCCGCCATGACCGTCTCGCTGATCGTGGGCACGGTGCGCACGCTTGCCCAATTCACCGAAGAGCCAGCGGCAATCCTGCGCGGACTTAACCAGCGGCTCATGGGGCGCACCGAGGGGGGATTTACCACCTGTCTGGTGCTGCGCATTCACGCCGATGGCGCCGCGACGCTTGCGAACGCGGGGCACCTTGCGCCCTTCCGCGACGCGGAAGAGTTGCCGGTCACCGGCTCGTTGCCACTCGGCCTCACTGCTGATGCAACGTACGACGAGCTCGACTTCCGCCTGGGGAAGGACGAGAGGCTCATGCTCTACACCGATGGGATCGTGGAAGCACGTAATGCCCGCGGTGATCTCTTTGGTTTTGATCGCGTGGCTCGCCTGCTTGCCGGCCGCCCGCCGGTTCAGGACGTTCTCGATACTGCCTGCGCGTTCGGCCAGCAGGACGACATCACCATCCTGTCGGTCACGCGTGTTCCCGTTGCCGAGGCCCGCACGTCAGCGATCCAACTAACGGCACAGATCGCACCCGCATGACGGGACTGTTCCGGGTCGCTCTTCCTTGACCTAACGGACCTGACGCACTATCGTCTCGGCTACTTGAAGACTTCTCTCTCCAACGCAGCCAAGAACGCTGTTCCACACGATGCCCATGCGCTCCACCGCCTCGGTGTGGCCTGCGGGCTGGCGGCCGGCGTGTGGCTGGGCGCGGCCGAGGCGCCCACTAAGCTGGTCAATGTCGGGCTCTCGCCATTCGCTGTCTCGCTGTGGATGGTGGCCGGGGTCTTCACCGCTCGGTGGACCTTTCCAACCTTGCTCAAGGGCACCAGCTACGTTGCTCGCGATCTGCTTGAGAAGAAGCACCTCATCGTGTGGGCGCTGCTGGCTGGCGCGCTCTGGGCAGTCGCCAACACGCTCACTGTCTTCGCCATCCGGGATGTCGGGCTCGCCATCGCCTTCCCGCTGTGGAACGCCAACTCGCTCTTCGGGCTGCTGTGGGGACGTGTGCTCTTCCGCGAGCTGCAGGGCGCCAGCCGCAGCAGCATCATTAGAGTCGTGCTGGGCGCAGTCGCCATCGTCGTCGCGGCCATCCTGCTTGGCTTCAGCACGGTGCATGGCGGCGGCCATACCGCCTCGCATGCAGCGCGCGGCATCGCTGCTGCCATCGGCGCCAGCGCACTGTGGGGCACGATGTATGTGCCCTATCGCAAGGCCTACATCAGCGGCATGAACCCGCTCTCCTTCGTCACCGCGTTTACGTTTGGCGAGCTCGGTTCCGTCCTCGCATTGGTGTGGTGGCTGGATGGCGGCACACACTCGTCTGCCTTTCACTTTGCTGCGTTCCGGGGTGTCCTCTTCTGGCTCTTTCTGGGCGGCTTCGTCTGGGTCATCGGCGATCTCTTCCAGCAGTTCACCGCCAAGTATCTCGGCATCGGGCGCGGGATCCCGCTTTCCAATACCAATCAGCTCTGGGGTCTCGCGTGGGGCGCTCTGGTCTTCGGCGAGCTGGCCGGGACAGATCTCACCCACAAACTGATGGTGCTGGGCGGCTCGGTTGTGATGATCCTGGGGGCGCTTGCCATCTCGACCGCGGTCGCCGGCGAGCGCGAGCATCGCTCCCGCAATCTGGCCATCGAGCGCGAGTGCGACCGCTACCGTCTCGACTACGGCGCTGTCATCGCCGCACAGTCGGGTAGCGAGTTCGACGCCAGCGAGCGCCGCCGCTGGTGGGACTATGCAATCGTCGCCGCGGCTGTGGCCGTCTTTCTCTGGCTCGGCATCCAGGCCCGCGTGCCCGAGATCGCAATGAACCACGCATGGCTGCTCGCGCTGGTGGTCCTGCTCATCGCCAGCCTGCTCTATTGCGGGCTGCGGCTACGGCGCCAGACCGGCTTCTCCTGAAGCGCCCTGATTCCACATGATTTGATGGCTTAGACTGGTCTGTAGGCTTTCCTAACCATAGCTATTTTCAAAATAGGTATGTCAGGTCTATAGTACTGGGCATGGCCAAACAATCCGACCGCCGCGACCTCTTTCCCGGCGCACTCGAAATGATGATCCTGCACTCTCTGCGGTTGAAGCCGATGCATGGCTATGCGCTGGTGAAGCACATCCAGCGCATATCCGACGACCTGCTGCAGATCGAAGAGGGCTCCCTCTATCCGGCGTTGCAGCGCATGCTGCGCGAAGGATGGCTCAAATCGGAGGAGGGCGTCTCCGCGAAGGGGCGGCCGACGCGAATCTATCGGTTGACCGCCGCCGGTCGCCGCCGTCTGGAACAGGAAGTCTCCAGCTTCGAGCAGATGTTCGCGGGCATCACCCGTGTCCTGGCGGTCGAGAGAGCATAGGTATTCTCCGTGCAATGGCTCACGCGTCTCTTCTCACGTCACCGCCGGTATGACGATCTCGCCGTCTCGATCCAAGAGCATCTCGAGGAGCGAACCGAAGAGCTAATGGAAGATGGGCTCTCCCGGGAAGAGGCGGTGCGGAAGGCCCGCCGCGAATTCGGCAACGTGACCGTGATCAGCGAGCGCAGCCGCGAAGCCTGGCAATGGCCGCGGCTCGAAAGCATCTGGGCGGATGTGAGATTCGCGCTCCATCAGCTTCGCAAGTCGCCGGGCTTTGCTACCACTGCCATCCTGACGCTGGCCCTGGGGGTGGGTGCGACCACCGCTATTTTCTCGGTTGTGAAAGCTGTGCTGCTGGCTCCGCTGCCGTACAAAGATGCTGGCCGCATCGTCGCCGTCTGGACAGCGAATGCCGCTCGGGGTGATCACGGGCATCCGAGCACTGCGGCCGACTTTGCAATCTGGAAGCAGCGTGGCGGCGTCTTTGAGGATTTGGCGCCCTCCTATGACGACGAACACACGCTCACCGGTCAAGGCGCGCCGCAACTCCTGATCGGCTACGCGGTCTCCGCGAACTATCTTCGTATCCTCGGTGTTGAGCCGCAACTCGGCCGGCTCTATACCGACCAGGAGGACAGCCCGAAAGGCCCGCACGTTGCGCTGCTGAGCGATCATCTGTGGCGCACCACGTTTCACTCCGATCCTGGAATCGTTGGCAAAGCCATCACACTCGACGGGTCGCCATACAGCGTGCTCGGAGTCATGCCGCGGAGCTTCGATTACCCGACGACGGTTCAGATCTGGACGCCCACAGCGTTGGCCCCATCGGCATTCGACGATTACAGCCACAGCTATGTGCGCATTCTTGGGCGGCTCAAACCAGGCATTACCGTGGCACAAGCGCAGACGAGGTTGAACGCACTGGAGGCAGAGATTGCCGCGCAGCACCCGGACACTGACACGGGCAACCGGGTCGTTCTCGTTCCCCTGCGAGAGCAGCTTGTCGGCGACATCCGCAAGCCGCTCCTGCTGCTCATGGCGGCGGTGGGCCTGGTGCTGCTGATCGCATGCGCAAACACCGCCGGCCTGGCCCTCGCCCGCGATGCCGAGCGGCAGAAGGAGATCGCGGTGCGGCTCGCGTTGGGTGCCACGCGCCTGCGCCTGCTGCGCCAGTTCGTGACAGAGAGCCTCGTACTCGCAGGCATCGGCGGAGCAGTCGGGATGCCGCTGGCATTCGCGGGAACGCATTTCCTGGTGCGGCTCTTTCCCAACGATGTGGCCAACCTCGGGATTCCCAAAATCACCCAAATCCCGATAGACCGTGGAGTCTTTGCCTTTGCCTTCGGCATCACCCTGCTCACCGCCGTTCTCTTCGGCATTGCACCGGTCGTGAAAGCGATGCGGACGCATGCAGATACTGCCATGAATGACACCACGCGCGGCAGCACGGCAAGCCGCCGCGCGAACCGTTCGCGGAACGCTATCGTCATCAGCGAAGTGGCGCTGTCGCTGATCCTGCTGACGGCTGCAGGTCTTGTCGTTGCGAGCTTTCAGCGCGTGGTCCATGCGGATCTTGGCTTCCAGCCGGATCACCTTCTCTCGCTCGAGGTATTGCTTCCCACCGACCGCTACCCTCGCGCCGATCAGGCGAAGATGCGTGTTTTTGTCGATCAGGTGGTGAAGCGATTGAATGCGCTACCCGGCGTCCGGTCTGCCGGCGCGACCAACTTTTTGCCCCTGAGCGGCTTCTGGGGCACCAGCAGTTTTCTGCTGCGCGGCCAGGCGCCGCCCAAGGAAGGCCAGGCGCCCGAGGTAGATGACCGCGTGATTACTCCGGAATACATGCACACCATGGGCATTCCACTGCTTCGCGGACGGAACTTCAGCGATGCGGATCGCGCCGGCAGTCCGCAGGTCATCCTGATCAACCAGACGATGGCAGAGCGCTTCTTCAAAGGCAGAGACCCTATCAGTGAAGAACTCAACCTGAATCCTCCAGCCCAGGGCGCAGCGGACAAACCCGACTGGTGGCGAATCGTGGGTGTCACGGGCGATGTGAAGGCCTTCGGGCAGGACCAGCCGACCCACGCCGACATCTATCGCTCCTTCGACCAGCAGCCATTCCCCATCGTCGCCTTCACCATCCGCACCGCGACCGATCCCGCCTCGATGATCAAAACTGCGGAACAGGCGCTGTGGAGCATCGATCCGGAGCTGGCCATCTTCAAAGCCATCCCCATGGACCGGCTTGCCGACCAGTCGCTGGCCGTGCGCCGCGCGAGTTCGGTGCTGGTCTCCGCCTTCGCGGTGCTGGCGCTGGTGCTGGCGTGCATCGGCATCTACGGGGTGATGGCTTATGCGGTCACGCAGCGTACGCAGGAGATCGGGGTTCGCATGGCGCTCGGTGCGCAGCGCGGGGATGTGCTGCGGCTGATCCTCGGATTGGGACTTCGGCTCACGATTGTCGGAGTTCTCATCGGTCTGGCCGGCTCGTTCGTCTCGGCGCGCCTGCTGGGGAGCCTGCTGTTTGAAGTCAGCGCGGCGAACCCGCTGGCCTTTTCCCTGCCCGCCGCGCTACTCGTCGCTGTCACTGTCCTCGCTGCCTATCTGCCCGCACGGCGCGCTGCGTCGATCGATCCGATGCGAGCGCTGCGAGCCGAATAGGTTGCGCTCGCTGCTCAATGCGACCCCGCCTTCGCCATCTGAATGGCGCTCGGGTAGAAGAGCTGCAGGTTCGGCTGGAACGATGTGACGCGCAGTGAATAGGACGTTCCCGGCTCGCAGGAAAACAACGGGTGCAGCACCAGGTCATAGCTTCCACGTGCGTCGGTGACGATGGCCTGAAAGAGCGCGTCGATCGTCGGCGCGCTGCGGCCGCCGGTCGCCTCAAACTGCTGCTTCGCAGCTTGTGCCGGTGCCAGGCGATAGATTTGCGCCATGTCATCGCGCGCCGCGAGGTCCAGCGTGCGGTCTTCTGCGAATGCGTCTGGCGACCCGTTTAGCGAAACGGCCGGCTGGGCCAGTTCTACGATGACCTGGCGCCCGGCGCGCGACTGCAACTGGCGGAAGGCATTGCGCTCGGCGGCGGTCCAGTCTGCGATGCTGTGTGCGGCCGGACGGGATGACGCATGCTCCAGAGCTGCCCGCAGTGCAGCTTCCTCTGCGCCGGTCAGGAAGGGAGAAACGGAGCCATCCGGCGCCAGCACCGCTACCTTCCAGTGGAAGCGTGCTGCCGTGTGGAGGTTGCGCTCGACGGTGTCCGCCGCACCCGCATCGATCGCAGCCTGCGGCCGCATCACGATCAGGAGATTGGTGTCCGGGGTCCCGGCCTTCGCCGGAGAGTTGGCCGGCTCCTCGCTCTGCAAGGTGCGAATGTCCGCACTCCCCAGGCTGAACCAGAGATAGAGATCCTGCGCGCGCAGGCCGGCCGCAGGCGAACCATCCGGATGCCGCGCCGTCAGCCGCAAATGCGTGTCGGGACAGTCGGTCCGGTCAGGATAGCGCTGCCGCAGCACCTGGGAGTTTCCTGCCGGCAACAGCATAGCCGCGAGCAACGCTGCCGTCGCCGCCGAAGTTCCCGATCTCCGTCGCATCCTGATCATCTGTCAGTTTACGTTTGCCGTTCGACCAGGGGTACCCCCTCCCCCTGCGGTGCGGGAGGCCGGATTGCAAGTCCTGTTTTTTCACGGCTTTAGGTAGCGTGCGGGGGATAAAAATGTCCAACTAAAGAACTTACCTCTAAAAAGTCCAAACAAAGGACTTGGAGACAGGAACCATCCCTGACGAGACTCGTGTGTACTGGCCTGGATCGAATTGCTACTTCCAGTGTGACAGATGCACGAATTGGTATGCCAGGAAAATGCGGCGAGCGTGGACGCAACCCGACCGCGTTCCCAGATCGGGCTGCACACCTTAGAGTTTTTCGTGTCAGTGATTTTTCCAGATGACGCCAGCCCTCGCGTCCCGCTACGCTTACCCTTTGACCGAGGCGCCTACCCCCCAGTGCCCGGCGGTTCCCTGTTCGAGGCCCCTGCCGTGACATTTCGAGGCGTTCTGCTTCTCCTTGCAGTGCTCTGCTCTGCGCTTCCGTCTTCTGCTGCTGAGGCCCCTTCCGTTCCGGTTGCTCCCACCGCCCGCCAAGCGGATCCGGGTGTGCCCGCAAGCCCCTTCGGCATCCACTTCCCCGTCGGCCGGGATCCACAGGCGTGGCAGGCATGGCGTGAGCGGGTTCGGGCCGAATTCGAGGCACGCCACAGCCCCCGTACACGTGCAAATAACGCGGGCGCGACGGGCGGCGGCATCATCGAGACGATTGCCGGCGCTGCGCCGTTTCAGCAGCCGGTGAATGCGCTGAAGACCGGATTTGGGTATCTGCAAGGCATAGCTGAGGACTCGAGCCGGAACCTCTACCTCGCCTCCTGCGATCTCGGCGTAATCCTGAAGATCGACAGCAGTTCGAATACGACTGTGTATGCAGGCCAACCACTATCCGTCGGCCCGGCCGTTTCCACAGGGGATGGAGGACCCGCAACCGCCGCCCGGCTCCCCTGTCCCACGGGGCTGGCAATCGATAGCCAGAACAATCTCTACATCACGGACATCTTCGCGAGTACAGTCCGCGAAGTAAACGGACAGACAGGCATCATCCAGACCATCGCCGGGACGCCCGGCCAATCTGGACACTCCGGAGACGGCGGCCCCGCCACCTCCGCCCAGCTGGAATATCCAATCGCGGTGACTCTCGACGGAGCAGGCAATCTCTACATTGCCGATTTAGAGTACGTGCGGGAAGTAAATCTGGCGTCCGGCATGATTCGCACGATCGCTGGCATCGGTTCACAACCTCCGCGGTGCTGGCTAAGCGCAACTAACACTTGCCCGGCAACCCAGGTCAATCTCTCCGTGACATACCAGTCGCTCGGTTTTGCAAAGGGCAGGCTGTACGCAGCGCCGGGGATTCTGTCCGTGGGCTCGGCGCAAACCTCTGGCGGCGAGACCGGCGGCATTGTGACCATCGATCCCTCCAGCGGAACAATGCAATTGCTTGCCGGGGGCGGATCCCCTGCCGGTACGTCGAGCATTTATCCCGCGATCGGTTTGCAGTTGGAACCGACAGGTATCGCGGTGGATTCCATGGGTGACGTATTCATCTCAGGTCGAAATCAGATACCCGGCACCGGAACCAACCCGCAACTCAGCGATTTCGTAGTGTCCGTGGATGAGTTATCGGCGTCCGACCACGTTCTTCATGTTGTCGCGGGGAGCACCTCAAATCGCATCGCCGCTGGAGACGGCGGCCCTGCGACAAAGGCCGGTTTACGCGATTCGGCAGGAATGTGCCTTTCACCTGCGGGCGATGTGGTCTTCGTCGATTTCCCAAATATCCGGTCGTTTCCCGTGGGTGGCACGATCCAAACCATCGCCGGGAACGGCACGGAGAATTTCTTTGGTGATGGCGGCCCTGCCTTGAAGGCCGGCCTCGACCAGCCGTCAAACGTCACGTCGGATCAAGATGGGAATATCTATGTTGTCGACGAAGCGGACGGACGTGTACGACGCATCGATGCGGTCACGGGATATATAACCACGGTCGCCGGTGGCGGAGTGGTATACGGTACAGCTGCCGATGGCGGTTCTGCCCTGCAGGCGGGGCTTGCGGTGGCGTATGTTGCCGTCGATCATTCCGGCCATCTTTATCTGCAGGACTACCAGGTCGGAATTCGCGTCGTGGATCTAAAATCCGGTACGATTTCGACTCTTCTCAGCCTTCCACGCTTCGGCGGTGCGATGGTCTTCGATGGCGACAAGACCCTCTATTACGCTGCCGGCGATGGCTCTACAGTGTTGAACCCAACTGTTGCGGCAGTCGATATCACGAGCGGGGTAACCACGCAGATCGCCGGAGGCTCGTACCTTGCGCCCACCGGTGACGGCGGCCCCGCCACACAGGCAGGGTTGTACGACGTGGAAGGGCTGGCTCTCGATGGCCAAGGGAACCTTTACCTTGCCGACCGCGGCTTCGAGAACATACGGAAGGTCAATCTCGCTACCGGCATTATCTCGACGGTTGCGGGCGTTCATCCGGATTCTCCATATGCGTCCGGCTACTCCGGCGACGGTGGCCCCGCGACCGCCGCGACCTTCCACTCTCCGGCGGGACTTGCCTACGACGGCGCCGGTCATCTCACGGTCGTCGATTCCGGCGTCGACAACTTTGGTGTCCTCGATTTCGGAAACAACGTGGTTCGGCAGATTGACCTGACGACCGGCATTATCAACACGATTGCCGGCAATCATGTTCCCGGTTTCGGCGGAGACGGCGGATCTCCCGCTGCGGCAATGCTCTACGACCCACTTGCGGCAGCCTATAACCCGGCTGGCAACCTCTTTATCGCCGACATGAAAAACGATCGGGTACGCCGCATCCTGCTGCACCCCGCCGCTCTGAGTTCGACACTGAACGACGAGCCTGCCGGCGACAGTATCACGTACACCGCGACGTATAGCGGGCTCTCCT
>JAUTWX010000444.1 GCA_030838385.1 Acidobacteriaceae bacterium | reverse complement strand
CCAAATCGCGCCCGGATGTGCATTTGAAGGCCCTTTTCGCGCACAAAATCGACCCCGAAACGCACCGAAACGCGCTCAGGAAGACGCGGTTTTGTAGCGCTCCTGATGCCAGATCCATGCCGAACGCACGATGTCATCCAGAGCGTTGAACTTCGGCTTCCAGCCCAGTTCTTCCATAATTCGCTTGGAACTGGCCACCAGCACCGCCGGATCTCCATCACGGCGCGGCTCTTCCACTACTGGAATCGGGTGTCCGGTGACGCGGCGCACCGCATCCACCACCTCCCGCACGCTGAATCCCTGCCCATTGCCGACGTTGTAGATCAGCCGGGAGCGCGCACTAAGCCCTTCAAACGCAAGGATGTGCGCATCCGCCAGGTCGCCGACATGGACGTAATCGCGGATGCAAGTGCCGTCCGGCGTCGGATAGTCTTTGCCGAAGATCTTGATACTTTTCCGGCGGCCCAGGGCCACGTCGAGAATCAATGGGATCAGGTGCGATTCCGGCTCATGCGCCTCGCCGCGGCCCTCGACCGCGCCGGCAACATTGAAGTAGCGCAAGCTGGCGTAACGCAGGGCATGGATGCGGTTCATCCAGGTCAGCATATGCTCCACCAGGAGCTTGCTTTCCCCGTATGGGTTGGTGGGAGCCAGTACGGCGTCTTCTTCGATTGGCGTGCTTTTGGGCTCGCCATACACGGCCGCGGTAGACGAGAAGACCAGACGATCGACTCCGGCGGCCAGCATGGCTTCGAGCAGGCTGAGCGTGGAGGCAGTGTTGCTGCGGAAGTAAATCTCCGGGTGTTTCATGCTTTCGCCAGCCTCAATGAGCGCGGCAAAGTGCATAACCCCGTCCACCTGCTCATCGCGAAGGATCCGGGTCAGCCGCTCCCGATCGGCGATGTCGCCTTCAATCAGCTGGGTTCCGGCCGGCACCAGGTCGCGATGGCCGTGGCAAAAGTTGTCATAAATCAATACTTTGTGGCCCGCAGCTAAAAGCCGCAGTGCAACGGTTCCACCGATGTAACCCGCCCCGCCCGTCACTAAAATCTTCAAGAATTTCTCCCATTTTGACATTCATTCAGCCTGATTCCCGTCATTACCAAAGGAGCCTGCCTGTTAACGCTTTGGCAAACGGACAACCATGGATGCTCGCGCCTCGTCTCACCCCGGTATTATGGAGGATAGCGTGTGCACGTTTTCGCGCGCATACGTCAGCTTTTCATTCGCTGACGCGGGCCTCAAAGGAGAGGGATATCCAGGGGACGGGTGGTGTCGCACGATACACCTATGTTTCGCCTGGGCACCACTTTCGGGGTACTGCAATACCTTGGGAATCCAAGGTATCTTTCAAGCACTCGGAGGTACTTTCGTACCAGAGTGAGAATGAATTCCTTGTCAGGTTTCTGATCTGCCAGACGATAAACCGCCGCTCGATGAAGTGGGGCAGACAGTATCAGAAATTGCAATGGAAGGCTGGGAAACCAGCGTACGACACTTTTCACGATCGCTAGCCGAGTAGGGAATATATGCCGACCGAACGTATTTCAGTAAATTCGAGCTTTGGCCTGCTGGACGACGGTAAGGGCCGCTGGGGCTCCCTCGCCACCAGCATGGTCACAAATGTGACCCTTCTTATCCTGCTGCTGATTATTGGCGCGATCCATCACCAGGTGGTGGTGAAGAAGATGCAGGCAGATGCTCTGCTCTTCCCTGTCGAGCCGCCCAAGCCGCCAAAGGTCGAAGTGCCGAAGGTCAAGGTGGTCGCCCCGCCGCAACCGCCGAAGCTCGAGATCGCAAAAGTCGAGCCACCCAGGATTCAGCCGCCCAAGCCAGAGATCGAGCCGCCCAAACCGGTAAAGCTGGACACGCCGAAGCCGCTTCCGAACATTCCTCCTGCGCCACCGAAGGCAGTTGCGCCTCCACCGGCACCGAAGGTTGGCATGTTCGCCAGCAACAAACCGACGCCCGTGGCAAACAACCAGAGCCACCCCCAGGCGACCACCGGCGGTTTCGGTGATCCTCATGGTGTTGCTCCAAACCCGAATGCCAATCGCGCCGCAACCATCGCCGCGGTCGGCGCCTTCAATGCAGCACCCGGCGCAAATAGCGGCGCAGGTGCAGCACGCAAGGGTACGGTACAAGGCGTTGATTTCGGCGCCGGCGTCAAGAATGGCGTCCCCGGCGGAACAAGCCACGGCGCTATAGCCTCTGCTGGATTCGCGAATGGCGTAGTTGGCGGAACCGGAAAGCCCGGCGGACATGGTCAGGTTGGCAATGCCAACTTTGGCGCTGCCGTCGGCGGTCCTGGTCATGTCCAACTCGCGCAAGCCAATGCTGAGCCGGCTTTCACTCCGCCGGTTGTGATCTCTGAACCGAAGGCACGCTATACCTCCGAGGCGCAGGAGGCACGGGTCCAGGGCGAGGTCACCCTGCAGGTGCGGTTCCTGGCCAGCGGGCAGGTTGAAGTAATCCGCGTCGTCAATGGCCTTGGCCATGGGCTCGATGAAGAAGCACGGCACGTTGCCGAAAGCATCCGGTTCAAGCCCGCGCTACGCAACGGACAACCGGTGGATCACACGACACTTATTCACGTGACATTCCAGTTGGCATAAGGGAATGTTCCCACAATCATGCAATCGGTTATTTGGAAGTCTGATTTAGGAGCCGGGAAATGAACCTGCGGAATTTTTGGATGACAACACTGCTCTTGACGCTCGGCGTCACGAGTGCTCAGGCAAAGCACAAGGAGAAGTTCGCCGCGGCTCCCGCCCTGACTCCAGAGCAGAATGCCTTGATTAAGAAAGCCATCGCCGCTGAAAAGCTCACCATCAAGAACATTCAGCAGAAGTCGCCTCTTGTTCAGACATACATACAGAACATGAAGGGTGACACAAAGCTCTATGCTGTGCCGGTCTCCGACCAGTACATGCTGCAGCGCGTGGATTTCGGCAAGAGCTTCTACGGCAAGTCGTACTCCACCGGCGAGGCCAGCGAGGCCAACCACGGCATGTTCAAGGGTTCGCTGGAGGCCATGGGACTGCTCTCGAAGAGTCTTATGCCCGGCAACGTCCGCTATATGCCGGACGGCTTCCTGGAGATGATGTTCATCGATCCCAGCGGGTTCGATCAGCAGCATTACGACTTCGTCGCCGTTCGTAAGGCCTTCCTCGGCACCGTTCGCTGCGATGTCTTCGACGTGCACCCCAAGGTGGGTCTCGGCAATGGTCGCTTCACCGGCCGCATCTGGGTGGATGACGACTCGGGGAACGTTGTGCGCTTCAACGGCACCTATACCGGTGGCGATATGGCGGACAAGGCTGACGATAACGACTACTTCCACTTCGACAGCTGGCGGCAGAATCTGCAGCCTGGCGTCTGGTTGCCGGTAGGCGTTTACGTTGAAGAGACTTCCAGGAAGGACAAGGAGCACCCGGTCTCCTTCAAGGCGCACACCTCCATATGGGGGTACTCGCTCAAGGTGCCGACACACCAGTCCGACAATGAGTCGGTCAAGATCGACGACGTCACGGACCAGAGCCAGAACTCAGACGACGTAAGCCCATTGCAGGCGCAGCGTGAGTGGATCTCGCAGGCCGAGGAGAACGTCCTCGACCGCCTGACCCAGGCTGGTCTGCTCGCCGCTCCCAGTGACTTCGATAAGGTTCTCGAGCAGGTTACGAATAACATCATCATCGGCAATAACATCGAATTGGCATCTCCAGTGCACTGCCGCGTGATGCTGACCACCCCGCTGGAATCGATTGCGGTAGGCAACACGATCATCCTCAGCAAGGGTTTGGTCGATACACTCCCGACGGAAGAAGCGCTGGCGTCTGTGCTCTCCTTCCAGCTCGCACATATTGTGCTGGGACACCACATCGACACCAAATACGCCTTCAATGACCGGCTGCTCTTCCCCGACGAATCGACCTTCTCGCGCATTCAGATGCATCACACCGATGCGGACGACATCGAAGCTGCGAAAAAGGCTGTTGCTCTGCTCGACAAGTCCATCTACAAGGACAAGATGGGCAATGCGGGCCTCTACTTTGCGCAACTGCAGCAGAGGGAGAAGGAGCTCAGCGCGTTGAACACACCGCGACTCGGCGACTCGATGCTCGATTCAACCGGTCAGCCGTGGCTGATTGCCATCCAGAAGCGCGCTCCCAAGCTAGACCAGGACAAGCTGGATCAGATCGCAGCTCTTCCGCTAGGAAGCCGCCTGCGCACCGATGCATGGGATGACAAGGTGTATACCTTGAAAACCTCAACCCCTGTATTGCTCAACGCGCGGGATAAAATGCCCTTTGAAGTGACTCCCGTCTATTACAAACTCACTCGGTACGATCAGGCAGGCGCCGAGGCTTCCACGCAGCAGCAGCCCGCTCAGCCGGATCAGGCAAGCGCGCAGCCAACCGCACAACCGCCGCAGCAGTAGGTTGATGAATCGTAACGCGAGGGTGACGCAACGAACTTTGCCCTCGCGCGTCCTTTCCCAAAGCTGTGAGAGGCGGGTCTGCCGACCCGCCTTGCTGTACATCTGGAATCTGGCTGTTTCGAGAGATACTCTGTGACGAAAAGACTTGTTTTATTCGCCGCTCTCCTCCTTCTCCCGACGATAGGACGAGCCCAGGTGGTACCAGCTGGTAAGGGCGGCAATCAATCACTGTATGTTGGCGCCACTTTTTCGGATTTCGACCCGGATTACGGCTACCAACGGCTGTACGGTATTGGTGCTTTCGCCGATTACAATCTCACGCCGCGCCTGGGGGCGGAAGCAGAGGTACGCTTCCATCGCTTTAATCAGTTGGCCAATATTCATGAGGACAACTACCTGATCGGGCCGAAGTATAACTATCGGCACAATCGCTATGTCTTTTTCGCCAAAGGGCTGGTCGGCTTGGGGTATTTCAATTTCCCGCTCAACGCGGCGCACGGAAGCTACCTGGATGTGGCTCTTGGCGGTGGCCTCGATTACCGTTTGACGCGACGGATTTATCTTCGCGGCGAGTACGAATACCAGATCTGGCCGGGGTTCGTTGGACCACCTGATCCCACCCCGATCCCTTTGCAGAACCGGCCAAACGGATTAACGCCGAATGGATTCAGCATCGGCGCCTCGTACCGTATCTTCTAAAACCGTTCTCCGCTTTCCAACCAGACTGCCCAGCTTGCGCGCTGGGGCAGTCTTCGTTTGTGCCATGTGCCCGCACAATTGCGCCAAGCTTCCCGTGCCCATGTCCGGCCTCGGTCGCGAACAGAACATGGGGAACCTCTCACTGCCGGGCCTCTGTGACGGACCATCTGGGCAGGCGCGAACAACGAGAAGGCCCGGCGCTATGGCCGGGCCTTCGGGTCTTGCTTCGCCTTCGAGCGATCAGAAATGGTACGCGATGCCGATCGCCGGGGCGTTGATGTTGTAGTAGCGCTTCGTATCGGCGGCGGAGAAGCCGAAGTTCGGGGCCTTCACGATGATGCCGCGGTATTCGGCACGGATGTCGAAGCTGGGGCTGAGCTCATAGGCGATGCCTCCGCCATACAGAGCCCCAATACTCGTGGTCCGCTTGGGATTGAAGATCTGGGTCCCGCTATTGTCCAGTGGGGAGAAGATAAACGCACCCGGACCGGCCTCAAGGAAGGGGTTCCAGTTGCGAAAGGTGAAATTGAAGACGTAGGCCGCCGAGATCTCCTGCATCCGGGTGTGGATGTTGTAGTTGAGGTTGCTGTAGATGTAATTGGTGTAGAACTGCGACCACTGATAATTCACCTCGAGCGCGCTACGTGG